>NZ_JAMOYX010000003.1:0-80417 GCF_023669465.1 Dorea sp. MB18-49 | reverse complement strand
TAAGGAGCTGTGGACTGTATAGAAGAGAGAATGCCGGAATGAGTAGCGAGAGGAAGGTGAGAATCCTTCCGGCCGAATATCTAAGGTTTCCAGAGTAAAGCTGATCTGCTCTGGGTAAGTCGGGGCCTAAGGCCAGGTCGAAAGACGTAACCGATGGACAACAGGTTGAAATTCCTGTACCTTAAGTAAACAGAACTGTGGGGACACGTGTGGAGAGCACAAGCCGGAAATGGAAAAGCCGGTGCAAGCGGGGTAGGAGATGAATAGGCAAATCCGTTCATCAATCCGAAGACGTGATGCGGACCGAATTAAGAGTAGGGAAGTGTGTGAGCCATGCGTCAAGAAAAGCCGCTATTGTTTTACTTAAGCCCGTACCGTAAACCGACACAGGTGGATGAGGAGAGAATCCTAAGGCCGACGGGAGAAGCATTGTTAAGGAACTCGGCAAAATGACTCCGTAACTTCGGGAGAAGGAGTGCCAGCGAGAGCTGGCCGCAGAGAATTGGCCCAAGCAACTGTTTAGCAAAAACACAGGTCTATGCAAAACCGTAAGGTGAAGTATATGGGCTGACGCCTGCCCGGTGCTGGAAGGTTAAGAGGAGAGGTTAGCGGTAACGCGAAGCTTTGAATTTAAGCCCCAGTAAACGGCGGCCGTAACTATAACGGTCCTAAGGTAGCGAAATTCCTTGTCGGGTAAGTTCCGACCCGCACGAAAGGCGTAATGATTTGGGCACTGTCTCAACAATGCACCCGGTGAAATTGAAATACCAGTGAAGATGCTGGTTACCTGCGCCAGGACGGAAAGACCCCATGGAGCTTTACTCCAGCTTGATACTGGGATTCGGTATTGCATGTACAGGATAGGTGGGAGGCTAGGAAGTGATAACGCCAGTTGTCACGGAGCCGCTGTTGGGATACCACCCTTGCAGTATTGGATTTCTAACCAGCGACCATGAACTGGTCGGGGGACAATGTCAGGTGGGGAGTTTGACTGGGGCGGTCGCCTCCGAAAGGGTATCGGAGGCGCTCAAAGGTTCCCTCAGAATGGACGGAAACCATTCGAAGAGTGCAAAGGCAGAAGGGAGCTTGACTGCGACACCGACGGGTGGAGCAGGTACGAAAGTAGGACTTAGTGATCCGGTGGTATAAAGTGGGATTGCCATCGCTCAACGGATAAAAGCTACCCTGGGGATAACAGGCTTATCACTCCCAAGAGTTCACATCGACGGAGTGGTTTGGCACCTCGATGTCGGCTCATCGCATCCTGGGGCTGAAGTAGGTCCCAAGGGTTGGGCTGTTCGCCCATTAAAGCGGTACGCGAGCTGGGTTCAGAACGTCGTGAGACAGTTCGGTCCCTATCCGGCGTGGGCGTAGGATATTTGAGAGGAGCTGTCCTTAGTACGAGAGGACCGGGATGGACTGGCCGCTGGTGTATCTGTTGCATACCAAATGCATGGCAGAGTAGCCAAGCCGGGACGGGATAAACGCTGAAGGCATCTAAGCGTGAAGCCCCCCTCAAGATGAGATATCCCTACGTAAGTAGTAAGACCCCTTGAAGACGACGAGGTAGATAGGTCAGAGGTGGAAGTACAGTAATGTATGGAGCTGACTGATACTAATCGGTCGAGGGCATGACCAAGCAAGGTGATAGGTAGGATGAAAGAAAATATTTCTTATATGCAGTTTTGAAGGTGCATAGGTACAACAAAAGATGGCCCAGTGGCTCAGTTGGTTAGAGCGCCGCCCTGTCACGGCGGAGGTCGAGAGTTCGAGTCTCTTCTGGGTCGTTTGTATGGGATCATAGCTCAGCTGGGAGAGCATCTGCCTTACAAGCAGAGGGTCATAGGTTCGAGCCCTATTGGTCCCATCAAATAAAAAGAATATGGATGGATTCCCGAGTGGCCAAAGGGGACAGACTGTAAATCTGCTGCAAATTGCTTCGGTGGTTCGAATCCACCTCCATCCATTAGCCGTAAGGCACTCGCCGATGTGGCTCAATTGGCAGAGCAGCTGATTTGTAATCAGCAGGTTATCGGTTCGAGTCCGATCATCGGCTTTAAGTCACAAGACTTAATTTAATATCGCGGGGTGGAGCAGTCTGGAAGCTCGTCGGGCTCATAACCCGAAGGTCGTAGGTTCAAATCCTGCCCCCGCAACTCGCACAAAATATTGTGTGTATGCCCAGATAGCTCAGTCGGTAGAGCAGAGGATTGAAAATCCTCGTGTCACTGGTTCGATTCCGGTTCTGGGCATTTTCCTTGCGAAAGGAATAAGGGCGTGTAGCTCAGGTGGTAGAGCACTTGACTTTTAATCAAGTTGTCCGGGGTTCGAATCCCCGCACGCTCATGGAATGAGAGTGAAGTAGTATATAAGTACTACTTCTTTTTTTATTTAAAGAACTTGCCACCTACATGACCTGCCACTGGCAGTTCATTACGGATGCTTTGGCAACCGGTAGTTTTTCTTGCATACTTTGTTATTGAAATATATTGACATATTTTATTGAAGTGATTATATTATAATTAATAAGAGGGAGTAATCGGCATCTATATATTTCATAAAAGAGATATAAGAATGGAAGATATAGATGTTTACGATGACGTCAGTACGATGGCAAAAGAGCTATCCGTATCGTAATGAAATGATGAGACTTTTATTGCATAGTTTTTATGCAATAAAAGTCTCTTTTTTTATACCAAAGCAAAAGCATGTAATACAAGTTGACGGTGGCAGATTCTAGGTATACTTTCGATATATCAAAAATTAAAAAGGGTTATTGGCCAAAGAAAGAAAGGAGAACAAATATGCTGACAACAAAACAAGCAAGGGAGAATCAGGAAAAATATGGTTTCAATGAACTGGTAGAAGGGAAAAAGAAAAGTATCATGCAGATATTTCTGGAACAGTTTAAAGATTTTCTTGTTATCATATTGATCATATCTGCAGTGATTTCCGGTATCTTAGGAGATGCAGAAAGTGCGATTGTTATTTTTGTAGTAATTACGATGAATGCAATACTTGGAACGGTGCAGACCGTAAAGGCAGAACAATCGCTTAACAGTTTAAAACAGTTATCTGCTCCGGAAGCGAAAGTAGCAAGAGATGGAAATATTATTCAGATTCCGTCGAGAGAGGTGACGATTGGCGATGAAGTAATACTGGAGGCAGGGGATTGTATACCTGCAGATGGAAAACTTATAGAATGTGCAAGTCTGAAGGTAGATGAAAGTGCACTGACGGGAGAAAGCATAGCAGTTGAAAAGAATCTGGATGAAGTCGCAGTCGGAACAGCACTTGGCGATCAGACGAACAAAGTATTCTCCGGAAGTTTTGTTACGTATGGAAGAGGAAGATACGAAGTGACTGCAATCGGCATGAATACAGAAGTAGGAAAGATTGCAGATCTTATGAAGAATACATCAGAAAAGCGCACACCACTGCAGGTGAATCTTGATGATTTCGGAAAAAAATTGTCGATATTAATTCTTGTATTTTCAGGCATAATATTTGGGGTAAATGTATTTCAGGGAGAATCTATTGGTTCAGCGTTTATGTTTGCTGTTGCGCTGGCAGTTGCAGCGATACCGGAAGCTCTTAGTTCGATTGTGACGATTGTATTATCTTTTGGAACACAGAAGATGGCAAAAGAACATGCAATTATACGAAAACTGCAGGCGGTAGAAGGTCTTGGCAGTGTATCGATTGTCTGTTCGGATAAAACGGGGACACTGACGCAGAATAAGATGACGGTAGAGGATTATTATGTAAATGAAAAGAGAATACCGGCCGGAAAAATTAATCTGAAAAATGAAAATGAAAAACTGCTTTTGAGATTCAGTATCCTGTGTAATGATTCAACGAATACAGACGGACAGGAGATTGGTGATCCTACGGAAACGGCACTTATTAATCTCGGAAGTAATCTGGGAATTGAGATTATGCAGGTAAGGGAACGATATCCGAGATTGTCTGAGGTTCCATTTGACAGTGAGCGAAAATTGATGTCGACAGCTCATAGGATTCAGGATGATAAGATGTTAACGGCTGATCATATAATGATCGTAAAAGGTGCTGTAGATGTATTACTGGATCGTATGGACAGAATCAGAGTTGGAAATACTGTAAGAAAGATGACAGATTCTGACTGTAAGAATATTTCCATGCAGAATATGCAGTTTTCCAGAGAAGGGTTAAGAGTTCTTGCATTTGCATATAAACATCTGGAAGAGGAAAAAGAAATCGGTACAGAGGATGAAGAGCATCTGATATTTATCGGAATGATCGCAATGATGGATCCGCCGAGAGAAGAGTCGCAGGTTGCGGTAGCAGAGTGCCTGAATGCCGGAATCCGGCCGATTATGATTACGGGAGATCATAAAGTCACGGCTGCGGCAATTGCAAAGAGGATTGGAATATTAAAGGATGAGTCAGAAGCCTGTGAAGGTGCTGATATTGAAAATATGTCAGATGAAGATTTAAAAGACTTTGTAGAGGGAATCTCGGTCTACGCAAGAGTCTCTCCGGAGCATAAGATCAGGATTGTCCGTGCGTGGCAGGAAAAGGAAAATATTGTGGCAATGACAGGAGATGGTGTGAATGATGCGCCGGCTTTAAAACAGGCGGATATCGGTGTTGCAATGGGTGTGACCGGAAGCGAAGTTGCTAAGGATGCGGCGGCGATGGTTCTGACAGATGATAATTTTGCAACGATCGTGAAGGCAGTGGAAAATGGAAGAAATCTGTATCAGCATATTAAAAATGCAATTCAATTTCTATTATCCGGAAATTTCGGAGCAATTCTTGCGGTACTGTATGCAGCAACGGCCGGATTACCGGTGCCTTTTGCCCCGGTACATCTGTTGTTTATTAATCTTTTGACAGACAGCCTGCCGGCAATTGCGCTGGGTATGGAACCGCATTCTAAAGCGGTTATGGATCAGAAACCGAGACCTGTGAATGAGTCAATACTTACGAAAGCATATCTGGTGAATATCGGAACCGAAGGTCTGTGCATCGGGATTATGACAATGGCAGCATTCTTGATCGGATACAGAGGACAGGGTGCAGTTCTGGCAAGTACGATGGCGTTTGGAACATTGTGTATGAGCCGTCTGGTACATGGATTTAACTGCAAAGACGATAAGCCGGTAATATTCTCAAAGAGATTCTTTAATAATAAATATCTGATCGGAGCATTTGTCTTAGGTACTGTTCTGATCACGGGTGTTCTTACAATTCCTGGATTACATGCCATGTTTAAGGTTGTTACGTTAAATATGACGCAGCTGATGACAGTATATGGTCTTGCATTTCTGAATCTTCCTGTGATTCAGGGATTGAAGTATTTGAAGGGAAAGACAAAATGGAATTAAAACAAGAGACAGTGAAGCAGATCAGGGGATTGATCATATTTACGGCAGTACTGATTGTCTGTCTGTGGAAATTTGATGTTGTGATAAGTGCGTTTCAATTTGTATTAAATATAGTATATCCGTTTTTGCTTGGCGGTGCGATTGCATTTGCCTTAAGTGTACCGATGAACTTTGTAGAACGGAAATTATTTACAGAGAGAAAAATTTCTGAAAAATATAAAAGAAAATATGCCAGGGGAATCAGTCTGATGCTTGTAATTGCCGGTGTAACCGGAATTCTGGCAATGATAATATTCGGGCTGCTTCCGCAATTGGCAGGAACATTTGCCAATCTGGGAAAGAGTATTCAGGAGTTTATCCCGCAGGTGCAGGGGTGGGCAGATCACTGGTTCCATAATAATAAAGAAATTATGAATGTCGTGAACAACCTGGAATTTGACTGGAATAAAATTATGGAAGCGGCGGCAGGCTTTCTGAAAAACGGAGCGGGAAGTGTGCTGGAGACTACCATTAATACGGCAAAAAATATTATTGGTGCAGTGGGAACGTTTTTTATTGCATTTGTATTCGCAGTTTATATTTTGCTGCAGAAAGAGAAACTGGGAAGACAGGCGAAAAAAGTATTATTTGCGTTTGTCAGGAAGGGGAGAGCAGAAGCTGTATTGGAAGTGCTGGCTCTGACGTATAAGACATTTTCTGGCTTTTTGACGGGACAGTGCGTGGAGGCTTTGATCCTTGGAGCAATGTTTGTAATCACGATGACACTGTTTAGACTGCCATATGCACTGTTGACCGGAATTGTGATTGCATTTACGGCATTGGTACCGGTTTTTGGAGCATTTATCGGATGTGCGGTCGGGGCGTTTCTGATCTTTATGGTGAGTCCATTTAAGGCGTTGATGTTCATTGTGTTGTTTCTGGTACTTCAGCAGATTGAGGGGAATCTGATTTATCCACATGTAGTGGGAAATTCGGTTGGACTTCCGTCAATCTGGGTGCTGGCAGCAGTGAGTGTTGGCGGAAGTCTGATGGGAATTGTCGGAATGCTGATATTTATTCCGTTGATGTCGGTGGTATATGCACTGTTCCGTGAAGTTGTCTACATTAAATTACGACAAAAGAATATTTATCCACAGGATATTTTATAAATGGGGATAACTTTGTGAATGTGATCATTTATTGTGGATGAAGAGGATATCAGTTTTGAAAACGTGATCGTTCTTTCAATTTACAGTAGATGACAGCAATGGCGGTACTGATCAGGGTTGATACAATACCGGCTCCGATAATAGAAGCAGGATTAACGCTTCCATACTGACTCCGATAAGCAATAACATTGATCGGAATAAGCTGAAGAGATGAAATGTTGATGATCAGGAATGTACACATTTCATTACTTGCTGTTCCGGCAGGGCGGGAGATACCGGGAGCCAGATGTTTGCGGCGCTGTTCTTCTAATTTCGATAATTCTTCCATTGCTTTTAATCCGGCAGGAGTGGCGGCCCAGCCAAGACCTAAGATATTGGCGATTATATTGGTGGTAATCGGTTCTTCGGCGGGGTGACCGGCGGGAAGATTTGGAAAAAGGAAACGAATGACCGGCCGGATCTTTCTGGAAGCGGCCGGGATAATTCCGGCTTTGGAAGCAATTTCCATTAGTCCTACCCAAAAAGACATGACACCGATCATGGTAATACAAAGTGAGATGGCTTCTTTGGATGAATCAAGTGCTGCATTGGTAATATCGGGCATCCGGCCTGTGAATGCGGCGTATACGATGCCTGTAAGAATCATAAAAGACCAGAGGTAGTTCAGCATAAGTGAGACTCCTGTATGTGGATATCTGAAGTATAATATGCAAACAGTGTGGAAAATATGACGGTATAAATCGCCATGCGTTTGTAAGGGGCTGCCGGAAATTGCACCAATCTCAGTTATATATTAATATATGACAAGCCAATAGAATAAACTGTAAGAGGATAATTTAAAGAAGGAATGTTAATATGCAAATATTGTTATATCTTACAGATTTCATAGTCCCGCTGGTAATCTTCGGGATTGTAGGTTATGGATTGTTAATGAAAGTTCCGGTATACGATACGTTTATTAAAGGTGCAAAGAAGGGGTTTCTGACAGTGATCAAGATTATGCCGACACTTGTCGGATTAATGGTGGCGGTGGGGATATTGAGAGCGTCCGGCTTCCTTGAACTGATTGCAAATGGAATCGGGAGATTTACGGACAGAATCGGTTTTCCGGGAGAGCTGGTTCCGCTTACAGTGGTAAAGATGTTCTCCTCATCGGCGGCGACGGGACTTTTGCTGGACATTTTTAAAGAATATGGAACAGATTCGTATATCGGACGGATTGCATCGATCAGTATGTCGTGTACGGAGACGATCTTTTATACCATGAGTGTATATTATATGACAGCCAGAGTCACGAAGATGCGCTATACATTGACGGGTGCGCTGCTTGCAACTCTGGCTGGTGTGACTGCCAGCGTAGTGCTGGCGGGTATGATGACATGATCGTGTGATGTGGTAAAATGTCACGGGAAAATGTAATTATTCCCAGGGTTTCTTATGATAATCTGAGGAATCTTTTTTGTCTCTGTGGTCTTTTCTGTTCTGGGATTTGCTCCATATGCGGAGAGCAGTGAGAATTCCGACCGTGTAAAGGATCGAGACTAATATTACCGGGTTATCCTTCAGAAAATAAATAACAAGGATAACGGATAACAGACAGATAAAGAGCTGGAATGTGGTCCAGAATCTTTTTTCGCGGACTTCTTTCGCCTGCTGAAGGAGTTCCATACGTTTCTGTTCCATACGGAGATATTCCATCAGATCTTCATCGCTGATGCGGGAAAGGATCTGCTCATCGCGGTTCATCTCGATCTTGCGTTTGGAACGGAAATTAGAGAAGAACTCACGGAACGGATGTTCATCTTTGGAGCGGGATTTTTCCTGTTGTTCGTAAAAGTCTTCTTCCAGGTCTTCGTCTTCTTCCGCATCTTTTTTCGAAAATTCTTTTGTATTTCGGGTGTCACTGAAGTTGTCTGCGTTATCGGCAGCTTTACCGTCGGTAGTTTTGCTGTCGATAGTTGTTTGATTATCTGTGTTCTGGGGGTCGGTAAATTCCTTAGAAGCAGCCGTTTCAGTGTCTGTAGTTTCCTGCGAAGCAGATATATCAGCAACAGGATAAAGCACAACGTTGTCAGTGGCAGCAGGTGCGCTAGTTTCAGATTCCTTAGTCTTAGGTGATTCTTCTGTCGGTACTGCTTTTTCTATATTTTCGGACATGATTTTACCTCCGTATTCATTCCTATATTGTATGTTGTCTTTTATTTTATCTTTATTATCTTATCATATCAGCTATGAAGATAAAAAACAAATAAAGAGTGTATAAAACGGCGGAAAATAACTTGCAGTAGAAAAAAGCCCTTAAAAATGTTAAAATTGTAAGGAATCATTTGGAGGAAAACAAGATGCAGTTAATGAATGAAATCCCGGATACGTTCTGGAGTCTGTTCCGTTCGGTCAACCGGGATATTTATATTGAAGCACTTTTATGTATTAATGAAGAATACGAATATAATAACTATTTCCTGACGAAAGAGGTGTGTATCCAGATCTTAAGTGATATGAATGCGAAGAAACGGTTTGAGTTACAGCGGGAGGAAAATGATACGGATTTTGATATGCTGGAGACGCCGTCATCAAGGATATTAAACTGGCTTCTGCGGGCAGGATGGCTGAAGCGTATCGAGGATTATAATACACTAGTGACGAATATTGTCATTCCGGATTATGCGGCGGTGATGATCGATGCATTTGAAAAGCTGAATTCGGAAGATGCGTCGGAGACGGATATTTATATCCAGAATGTGTATGCGACGCTGTATGCATTTCGCAATGATCCGAGGGCGAGTATCGGGCTTTTGAGGACGGCACTGGTGAATACGAGGCGGCTGAATAAGGCACTGCAGGACATGCTTCATAACATGAACAAGTTTTTTGCAAAACTTTTACAGCAGGATTCGTACAGCGGGATTTTAAGAGAGCATCTGGACAGCTATGTAGAAGAGATCGTGTGGAAGAAGTATCATATTCTGAAGACGTCGGATAACTTTTACATTTATAAGATGGATATTAAGAAATGTCTGAGAGAGATCCGGGATGATGAGGCATTTATCATGAAGGTACAGGCGCGGTCGAAGATGCTTGGAGATAATCAGGATGATGTACTGGATCTGCTGGATCTGATCGAGCGGGGATTTGATGATATTGAGCACAGAATCGCTAATATGGATAAGGAACATACGAAGTACGTCCGTGCGACGGTAACGAGGATGAATTATCTGTTAAGCGGTGAGACAGATACGAAAGGTCTGGTGGTACAGCTTCTGAATAAAATGTCGGAAGATCCGGATCAGATGGAAGAGATCATCACAGAGACCGGAAAGCGCATGAATCTGTCGCTGCTGGAAATTCTGTCGGAGAAGTCTTTATATAAGAGAAGAAAATCCAGAAAAGACTTCATCAGCCAGCTCCTTCCGGATGAGACGACGGGAGATCTGGATAAGGATGATATCTTAAGACTGAACCGGATCCAGATGCGGTTCAGCAAGAAGCAGATCGAAGAATTCATCGAGAATAATATGGAAGATGAAGTGATGGATGCGTCGAAGATTAATATTGCGGATGAGGAAGAATTTGAAAAATTGATTTTGGCTTATGATTACAGTACACGTAAGAACAGCAGATATATGGTGCTGGAAGAAGAACCGGAGATGGTGGAAAAGGACGGATACCGGTATCCGGCATTAAGATTCGTGAAGAGACGGGCGTAATAGTGTGTAATAATTTGTAATGCAAAACAGAAAGAAAAGTGATGAACATAATATAAAGAAGTTCTGATAAAAGGAGTTCTAAGAATAATGATAGATTACTACGAACAGCTAACCCAGGAAGAAAAAGAAGAGGTCACAGAGGTCATCCAGACACTGTACCGTCAGACATTTCTCCTGGAAAGAAAATTTGATAAACGTGCGGGAAGGATGCAGTATACAAAAGAATACCGTACCTGTACGAAGCATCTGGAATTTTTTAAAGCATATTTTGAGGTGGCGGGGATCATACTGCGGGAAAATGTACATATGGGTGTGATCTATATCCAGGGAGAGCAGTTATGGGGTGAGAAGCTGCCGCGTCTGGCGACGATCTATTTACTGGTGCTGAAGCTTATCTATGACGAGCAGATGCAGACTGCATCGTCGAGCAGCCATGTGGTGACAACACTTGGTGCAGTAAACGGAAAAGCGGGAGAATTTCATGTATTGAAGAGTCTTCCGTCAATTACGGAAATGAGACGGACGATCGCACTTCTGAAGAAGTATCAGATCATCGAGCCGCTTGATGTTCTGGAAGAATTAAACGAGTCGACCCGCCTGGTCATCTACCCTTGTATCCATACGGTACTTTTAGGAGACGACATCAGGGAATTATTAGCGACATTCAGTGAGGAGGATCAAATTGGAGACGAAGCAGCCATTCAAAGCACTCTCGAAGATATGCCTGAATAATTGGCATTACATAGATAAAAAGATACTGACGCTTAATGAAGGAATCAACTTCTTCACCGGACATTCCGGAAGCGGTAAATCGACGGTTCTGGATGCGATCCAGATCGTGCTGTATGCTAATACGGACGGCCGTGGATTCTTCAACAAGGCGGCAGCAGATGATTCGGACCGTACACTGATCGAGTACTTAAGAGGTATGGTGAATATCAGTGAAAATAATGAATCACAGTATTTAAGAAATCGTAATTTTTCCAGTACGATCGTGCTGGAGCTGACACAGACGAATACCAGAGATAAACAGTGTGTCGGTGTTGTGTTTGACGTGGATACGTCGAATAATGATGTAAGCCGCCTGTTCTTCTGGCATACGGGAGAATTACTTTCGAATCATTACCGTTCGGAAGGCCGGTGCCTTACCACTGCGGAAATGCGTGAGTACCTGCAGCGTTCCTTTACGCCGGAACAGTTCTACTGCGGTCCGAGCAATGAAAGATTCCGGAGACAGCTATACGATATCTATCTTGGCGGTCTGGACATGGAAAAATTTCCAAAGCTATTCAAACGTGCGATCTCGTTCCGTATGAATATCAAACTGGAAGATTTCGTAAAGGAATATATCTGTATGGAGCAGGATATCCATATCGAGGATCTGCAGGAAAGTGTCATGCAGTATGGACGCATGCGCAGTAAGATCGAGGAGACGATGGAGGAGATCAGAAGACTGAAGCTGATCTGTGAAAAGTATGAGCAGTATGCAGAAAAATCTGATGAGGAGAAGGTGTGCTCTTATCAGATCGACCGTCTGGAGATCATGAACCATGAGGTAAAGAGTCAGGAAGCCAGAGACCGGATCAAGGTAAGACAGGAAGCCATCGAAGATCTGAAGAAGCAGCAACAGGTGCTGGAGCAGGAAGAAAAGGACTTGCAGAAAGAGTATGAAGAGATCATTCTGCGGATCGCAGACAGTGGGTATGCAAGACTGGAATCAGATCTGGATACATTAAATGAGACGCTGGAGCGCCTGAATAACGGAAAAGTCCGCTGGGAGCAGACTGCAGAGCATCTGAAGGTATGGACGGAGAAAGACATTACGCCAAATCAGGTGATCTGGGATATCGAAAAATTCGCAGACGGAAGCATTTCCGAAGAAGAGCTTGTGCGCCTGCAGGAAGGCTTAAAAGATCTGCAGGAGGAGCTGGAAGACCAGAGACAGGAAGCGGATGCAGACCTTCGCCGGATCAAGAAAGAAGAGAAAGAGGCAAGAGCAGAATTAAAAGAACTGAAGCAGGGAAAGAAGGCTTATCCGAGAGAGCTGGAAGAGGCGAGATTCGAACTGCGTAACCGTTTGCATGAGCGCTGCGGCAAGTTCGTGAATGTGCATATTCTTGCGGATCTTCTGGATGTGAAGGACGAGAGATGGCACAATGCAGTGGAGGGTTATCTTGGAAATAATAAATTGCAGCTGATCGTGGAACCAAAGTATGCCAGGGCTGCGATGGACATTTACCAGGAGATGGATACGAAACGTTTCTTCCGGGCAGCAGTCCTGGATACGGAGAAGCTTACGAAGGACAAGCATCAGGTACAGCCGGGCGCGCTGGCAGAAGTAGTAAAAGCGAAAGAAGCGTATGTGCAGGAATACATTAATTTCTTCCTTGGAAATGTAAAGAAATGCGAATCACTGGATGAACTGCGTGAGTGCAGGATCGGTGTGACACCGGATTGTATGCTGTACCAGAGCTACAAACTGCAGCACATGAATCCGGAGAATTACACCAGAAGAGCCTACATCGGTGAGACGAGTATGCGCCAGAGAATCCGCAAGCTGGAAGAAAAATGTGAGAAGTTAAATGGCGAGAGAATGCCGGTACAGGAGCTGTTAGAAGAGATCCGCCAGGCAATGCAGATGGAGATGTTGAAGCAGCCGGCAGAGGATTATCTCGGATGGCTGGCTGACAGCAAGGCAATCATTTCCAAAGAAAAGAAAAAGGCTCAGCTTCTGGAACAGATGCAGAAGTTAAAGGATGAATCCGTTGCTGCATGGGAAGGCAAGAAGAAAGAAGTGCAGGCGGCACAGGATGCGAAGAAAGAATCCGTATCCAAGGTGCAGGAAGCAATCTGGGAGAACAAGAAAGAAATCGAACGTCTGAATGCAGAAGTTCTCGAATCGGAAGAACAGATGAAGGACGTGAAGAGAAAAGTAGCAGATAAGCGTTACGAGAAGGAGTTCCAGGAATATCTGTCGGGCAGAAAATCAGAGAATTATGAGTATCTGAGACGTCAGATGGTTTCGCGGGTATATACGCTCAGGGAAGAAGAGGAAGACGCTTACCGGAAGCTGGTGGAAGAGAGAAGCAGTTATATCAGAGAATATCCGAACCGTACATTCTCAACTTCTATCCGGGACAACGCGCCGTATGAGAAGCTTTTGAATTCGCTGTCCTGCGATCATCTGGAGACTTACAGGGAGTCGGCGAAGACACAGGCGAAAGCGGCTGTGGAGCATTTCAAAGATGACTTCATCTTCAAGATCCGGAGTGCGATCCTGGAGGCTTATCAGAGAAGGGATGAGCTGAACCGGATCATCAGCAAACTGGACTTCGGTAAGGATAAGTATCAGTTCGTGATCACGAAGAACAAGGGTGCAGATGGAAAATATTATAAGATGTTCATGGATGATTCCCTGCAGATCCGTCCGTCTGACTTAGATGATACGATGGACAACCAGCTTGATATGTTCACGATGGAGCATGAGAACCAGTATGGGGAGATGATGAACGAGCTGATCAACATCTTCATCCCGCCGGAGAATGCGACGAAGGACGAGATGGATGAGGCGAAACGCAACATGGATAAGTATGCGGATTACCGAACCTATCTGTCATTCGATATGCAGCAGATCGTACATGGCGATAAGGAGATGACGATCGGACTGAGTAAGATGATCAAGAAGAACTCCGGCGGAGAGGGACAGAACCCGCTGTACGTGGCACTTCTGGCAAGCTTTGCGCAGCTTTATAAGATCAATCTGTCGCCGAAGATGCACCGGTCACCGACACTGCGTCTGGTTGTGTTGGACGAGGCGTTCTCCAAGATGGATGCCGAGAAGGTGGCAAGCTGTATCTCGCTGATCCGCGGACTTGGCTTCCAGGCGATCATCAGTGCGACGAACGATAAGATCCAGAACTATCTGGAGAATGTAGATAAGACTTTCGTGTATGCGAACCCGAATAAGAGACATATTTCCATTCAGGAATTTGAGAAGACGGAGTTTGGGGAGTTGGCGGAGGAATAAAGTCGAATGTTTGTGATGTAAATATTGTAAGAATCGATGAAGAGTGGTGATATGTGACTGGAAAAAGAAGATGTGCTTACGAAAGGATGTCAGTTTACCACTGACAGGTGATAATATGAATACAATAAAGAAAAGTCTGAAAGACAGGGTGTGGGATTATCTTATAAAAAATGAAAAATATATCGTGCCGGGAATCTTGATGATAGGTGGAAGCAGTTATTATCCAGCGAAAAGCAGAAGACGGTAGAGCTACATGCTATATCAGAGTTTGCGTTATATCTGGATGTTATGAATAGGTATTTTCTGCATAGCTATTGCGTGCCTGACGAGGTGTCATTCCGTAAATCTCTTTGAAAAGACGGTTAAAAATCGTCTGGTTAGTGAAACCACTCTCCTGCATTACCTCAGAAATGGACTTGTCTGTATTCATCAGAATACGTCCAGCATGAGAAATACGCACCTCATTCAAGTAACGAAGAAATGTGATACCCATATGCTGCTTGAAAAAACGGCAGAAATATTCTCGGCTGAATCCTACCTGATTAGCTACTTCTTCCAATGAGAGCTTTTCTGTATAATGTTCATTCACATAAGAGATGATCTTTCGCAGAATATCATTAGACTGACCTGTTCCAGTAGTCGTTCCCGGCAGGGAATATACGGAAAAATAACGAATCAAATCAGCAAGCATCAGCAATGCCGTGCCGTCTGAACGCATGGCGCTGGTGTTTTTATTTTCGACATTGGTTCGTGTCAGATCGTGTGCAAGCTGACAGAGGTGAATATACTGGGTGGATTTTGAATCATCCAGAGAAACCGGGCGGCATTTGATGTGATATAGTTCCAAATTCGGACAGTAAACAGAAAGTTGCTTTTTATCAACATGGATACATAAGAACATATATAGCTTAGAATCAGAATGAATAGAATGAACTTCTTTTGAATCAAAAACAATCAGTTGATTGCGCTGAAGGGTAAGATGTTCGTGCTCGATATGAATACGGACAGAACCATTCAGACAGAATAAAATCTCCATAGCCTCATGCCAGTGGGCCGGAATATGTGTGTTTTCAAGTGCTGCCATAGATACCTGTATTCCAAGATTGCCAAGTGGATGGAGTGCTTCGTGATATGCTTTTGCCATAATATCCTCCTTTATATGAATAGTAAATGTCAATATCGTTTTAAAATAAGATAATTATAGCACTGGTTTGAAATTGAAAACAAGGCTAAAATGCAAGATGTAAACGGAAAACAAAGAAAATAAATATATAGATAGTAAAAAAGGAGAGGTCAATATGAGCACAGTAGCAATTAAGAATACAATGGTAATGAATAACACAGAGAAAAAGGCTGGTTTAGTGGAGCGTTTCAAAAAATATGTCCTGGATAATGCAGAGTATTTTGCGGTGGCTTCTGCAGTGATGTCTGGAAATGGTTATGCAGCAGGACAGATCATGAGAGATGCAAGACGTGTTGCATCTGCTAACAGATAAGAAGGAATAAGAATGACTATTAAGGGTAAGACATCAGGTAAATAAGAAATGATAAATGATGGACTGCACCAGTTATAAACTGGAGGTAGTCCATTATTTTTGTTAGGGCAAGGCCCTGTTTTCTATTGTGGAGTTTTGGGATGTTCCCCAAAACGAAACTTTAGGAAACAAATAAACCACCTGCTATGCGGGTGGTTGAAAGAGCTTTAGCGTTGTGTAGAAAACCTCCAATGATATAATAATAAAAGGTTCGCCAACCATATTATTAATCAAAGGAGGTCGTCCAAGATGGACAATAATAGTTTATCACATACAACGTGGAATTGTAAGTATCGCATAGTTTTTGCACCGAAATATAGAAGGAAGATCTCTTTCCTTTCATTAGTACATTAAATATTTTACGAAAATAATCGAATTACAACCCAGACATATGTCTTACTACATATCTGATTTTCATATAATATGATAGACAGGAGATAGAGATATGAAGCAGATTAAAGACAAAGTTAAATGTGAAAGAGCAATTGAAAAGTTAGAGTTAGAGAAAGAGTTTGATACACAGAATCTGGAATTTCAGATATATCAGTAGGAAAAAGGGGAATTGCTGTGTCAACCGTGCAATTCAGATGACAGGTTGCAGATTGTTATAGAAGGGACGGTAAATATTTATCATATACGGGACGATGGTTCTAAATATTTTATTGCTATGAATGAAGGAATTTATCTTCTGGGGGATATGGAATTTATGAATCCGGCACCATGTATTTATTTTGTAGAAGCAGTTACCCCGGTAACTGTAGCGGTATTATCTCTGAAAAAATATCGCAATGTACTAAAACAGGATGTTAAATTTATGAATTTAATCGCATCTACTCTCGCTGCAAAACTTGGAATCGCCGCAAATGGCGAGTCGGTTAGTGCTTCTCTTAAAGATCGGATTCTCAATCATTTAGAGGATGAAAAAATTGTTGCTAAATGTGGGAAAGGGACTTATTGGTTACTGTGAGTTATGAAAGAACGTTATTATATCATTGACAGGTGATAATATGAATACAACAAAGAAAAGCTTAAAGGACAGAATCCGGGATTATCTGATTAAAAACATAAATTATATTGTACCAGGAATCTTAATGCTGGGTGGAAGTATATATTATCCTGAAAATTATAGAAGACATTAATTTATAAAAGCATTACAAATCATTCCTCAACAGCCGCTTCCGGATCGGAGGCACTTCAATACGAATGCCTTCACAGTTTGGCAGCATAGCTTTACAAAGCCACAGTTAATGGCAATATCAGAAACAGACAGTGAGCTGTCATCCATAAAGATGGCAGCTTTTTTGATGCAGTATCATGAAACAAAGAAGATCGGTGTGCATTGTGCATAAAAAACTGGTATAAGAAATAATAAAATTCCGACTTTAATATTCAGAATAATGTTACAAAATATAATAGAAAATATAAGAATAATGTTACAAAAATATTGAATAACACGAGAATAATGTTACAATACTAATATCAGGAGGGCGATTCAATGCTTAAAAGAGAGATTTCGGAAAAATTAAAATTATGGAGAACTCAGAAAAATAAAAAGGCACTTTGTATTATAGGCGCAAGACAGATTGGAAAAACAACAATTATCAGAGAGTTTGCAAAACAAGAATATGAAAATTTTATAGAAATCAATTTCATATTAGATAAAGGTGCCGAAAAAATTTTTGAAGATAAATTGGATGCAGATACTATTATTGAGAACCTGACTGCTTTCAAGATGCAGAAGATGGAGCCGGGAAAGACATTGGTATTCCTGGATGAGATACAGGAATGCCCCAATGCAAGATGTGCAATCAAGTTCCTGGTTGAAGATGGACGGTTTGATTATATTGAATCCGGTTCACTTCTTGGTGTCAGGTATAAAGAAGTTCCTTCTTATGCGGTTGGATTTGAAGAGATTGTTTCTATGTATCCTATGAATTTCAGGGAATTTCTCCGGGCGAATGGAGTGCAGGATACAACATTTACTACATTACAGTTCTGCTATGAAAATCATAACGAAGTTCCAACAGTAATGCATGAAACATTGTTGAAACTTTTTGCAACTTATATTGTTGTAGGTGGAATGCCGGATGTTGTCCAGACTTATGTAGATACGCATGATATCGGAAAGGTAGTTAGGCTTCAGAGAAATATTCTGGAATTATACAGACAGGATATATCGAAGTATTCCGAAGGTGCGGAAAAAGTGAGGATTAAAGCCATCTTTGATAGTATTGCATCTCAATTGGATGATAAGAACAGACGGTTTATTTTAAACAGGATTGATGAAAATGGAAGAATGAATCGTTATGAGAATTCATTTATGTGGCTAAGTGATGCAGGTGTTGCTTTGCCATCTTATAATGTTACAGAACCACAGGCTCCGTTACAGCTTAATGAAAAGAGAAATCTGTTCAAATTATTTATGGGAGACACAGGTCTGCTCTGTGCTTCCTGCATGGAGAACATTCAGTTTGAACTCTTACAGGGGAATATGGATGTGAATATGGGAAGTATATTGGAAAATGTATTTGCCCAGTCAATAAAAAGCGGTGGATTCTCATTGAATTATTTTGAGTCGAAAAAGTACGGAGAATTGGATTTTGTAATACAGAATGGATTGAAGATTGACCTTCTTGAGATAAAATCAGGAAATGATTATCAAAAGCATTCTGCTTTGAATAAAGTATCAGCAGTAGAAAACTGGAAGTTTGGAAGAAAAATTGTATTTTGCAAAGGGAATGTTGAGCAAAAAGAGGAAATTGAATATTTCCCGTGGTATATGGTGATGTTTTATCAGAGAGAAAAAGAGCCGGAACATTATATTTATGAGGTAGATCTGTCGGGTTTATAGCCAATGGGGACGGGAAAAATGGAATTTTCCCCGTCCCTGCTGGCTCTTTTTTGTATCGCCATGCGTTCGTAAGGTGCTGCCAGTAACAAGTCCTGCAGATTATCGTGAAATTAGATTGCCAAAACTGCTGACAGCAGATGTTTTTATCCCAAACTGGTAACTCGCTGGAATATTTCAATATAAAAAATTTAGAGATGGAAGGTGCAATGGTTATGACGATCACCGAAATGAGAGAATTAAAAGAACAAAGCAGCAGAAGCACTGGGAGCATATCAGGTAAAGAAGCAGGGGGAATATACATTAGAGGATTACTATGCCCTGCCCGATGACCAGAGATATGAATTGATCGATGGCGTTTTATATGACATGGCAGCACCTGCTGTTACACATCAGGAGATTGCTTTCGAGATTGCGGATGTGAAAAATCAGAAGGTAATTGTGTATGATCTGGGAGATGATTTTGGAGAAAATATGCTATACTGCTGATAGAAGTACTACGAAAAAAGCGGTACAAAAACCAGAAATGAAATGGAGAAAAGCATATGAAATTAACAATATTAGGAACCGGAAATGCAACGGTAAGTGAATGTTATAATACTTGCTATGCAATCAGCGATGAAGGGAAACATTTCCTTGTAGATGCAGGCGGTGGCAACCGTATTCTGAAAGTATTAAAAGACACAGGAATCGACATGAATGATATCCACGATATCTTCGTTACACATGAGCATGTAGACCACGTGCTTGGAATTATCT
This sequence comes from Dorea sp. MB18-49, assembly GCF_023669465.1. NCBI lineage: Bacteria > Bacillati > Bacillota > Clostridia > Lachnospirales > Lachnospiraceae > Dorea > Dorea sp. MB18-49. The sequence continues at coordinate 61,021 of NZ_JAMOYX010000003.1, read as the reverse complement.
GGCTGGTGCGTATGATCGGACAGAGAATGAACCAGGGAAAATATGAAGGTGATCTTCGCATTTACTGCCATGAGGAGCTGGCAGAGAAGATTCAGGCAATCGCAAATATGACGATCCAGCAGAAGGTCTGTAAGCATATGGGGGAGCGAATCCAGTTTGATGTCGTGAAAGACGGAGACAGCAGAACGATTCTCGGATGTCCTGTGACATTCTTCGACATTGGTTCGACAAAGGCGAAACAGTTCGGATTCACCATGCAGCTTAAGAGCGGTAAGAAATTCACCTGTGTTGGTGACGAGCCGTACAATGAGGTGGATTATAAATATGTGAAGGGCAGTGACTGGCTGCTTCATGAGGCATTCTGCCTGTTCGGTGAGGCGGATAAATTCAAGCCTTATGAGAAGCATCATAGTACAGTAAAAGAAGCATGCCAGCTTGCGGAAGAACTCGGTGTGCCGAATCTGTTGCTGTATCATACAGAAGAGACACATCTGGCGGAGAGAAAGAAGTTGTATACGGAGGAAGGACAGCAGTATTATCATGGCAATCTGTATGTGCCGGATGATCTGGAGACGTTTGAGATATAGAAAAGCAAAAGAAAATAAAAATAGATTAGAATGTAAGAAAACCTGCCGACGGGCAGGTTTTCTTGCGTTCATTTTTGATCCGGAAGGGACAATAAAAAAGTCAAAAACCCTGTCCCCATGGCTAAAAAAGATCGAGCATATTATCCAGATAAATCTCTTCCCTGACATGCAGTTGATATTCCGGCTTCGTCATATAATAAAGCAGAAATTCAAGAATCAGCGCACTTCCAAGCCCGCGTCCTTCAATCTTAAAATTAGAAAATCCCATTGGCATGTAAATATTCTGTATATCATCCACACTGATGAATCCGGGATTTTCCATTGCCTTGGAAAAGCGGTAACCGTTACCGCCATCCGGCGAAGCACAGTGAAACTCCGGGGCAGGATTTCCGAGATTCTTCCGGCTGACGGATTCATAACAAGTCTTTCTGTCCTTACAGCCGAACCAGCAGCATTCATTGCATAAGAATTCTACTTTATCTTTCTGGTGCTGCGACATCAGGTCTAATTTATCGAATACTTTGTTTAACCGGAAGTCCGGTACAATATAACGGAAATCTTCTCGGTTTATTTCAGTTAAAAAATCCTGAAAATCTGTCAGAACTTTTGTGGTTGAAGAGATAAGGTAGAGATCAGGATAATTTTTTTGTAAATAGTTTAATAAAAGCTCGGAGTGCACAATCACGCCATTCTGGAGTTGATGTGTATGTGGTGAATTATCAGCATCAGAGGCGTGTTCGAACATTTTACAAAGCTCGTTACATTTCTTATCTGTAAGATGTTCTTCCCGTAGCAACGAATTACTGAACGTCAGCCGGGCCGAGATGCCGTATTCCCGCACCAGATCAAGCACGTCTTCCGGATCAGAATATCCAAATGAAGTACGCCCGCCGCCCCAGATACAATCCGAAGGAGCGCCATAGATCGAGCCAATCTCACACCAGTCGTAAAAATATTCCCTGTGTTTCCGGAATAATGGAAGGAATATGCGGTACAATTCGTAAAATTCAAACAGGCCTGGGAGGTGGTAAAAGGCAGTAGGATTATTATTTTGAATATTTGCTGTAGTTGCTGTATTCATGTGGTTACCTCTGGAAAAATTTCTATGGTTAATGATAACACATTATCCCGGCAGTGAACACGTATATTTCCGCATATGATACACCACATATACTGCGATCACAAGTTCCGTAAGCGGCATTGCGGACCACAGACTTCCGGGCAGGCAATGTCCTTATAGCATATTTTTAATATATGTCAAGGTTTTACATGCATTTCACTTGCATTATCCACATACATGTGTATAATAAAGCTTGTTCGGTATTTTTGAAAAAAAAGTATAGTAATAGAAAACTTTTGAAAATATGGAGGTGAAAATGTGGATATCGGAAAGAAGCTGAGAGAGCTTAGAAAGCAGAACGATCTGACATTGGAAGATCTGGCTTCGCGCAGTGAGCTTACGAAGGGATTTTTGTCGCAGGTGGAGCGTAACTTAACGGCACCGAGTATTGCGACACTGGAGGACATTCTGGAAGCACTTGGAAGTAACCTGTCGGAATTCTTTCATGAAGAGGAAGAAAAGCAGATCGTGTTCGGAACAGATGATTTCTTCGTTGATGAGAAAGAAGATTACCAGGTGGAATGGATCATTCCGAATGCGCAGAAGAACCAGATGGAGCCGATTCTTATGACACTCTATCCGCATAAAAAGAGCCATGTCCAGACGTCATATACGGGCGAGGAATTTGGCTATGTACTGAAGGGAAATATTACGATTATGCGCGGCGGTAAAAAATATAAAGTGAAGGCGCATGAGACGTTTTATATGGATGGTGCGAAGAGTCATTATCTTTATAATCACGGGAATAGCCCGGCAAAGATATTGTGGATCACGACACCGCCGATTTTTTAAAGAAAAGAGAAGTGCAGCTGCAAATGTAAGGAAGAATGAGGATTATGAAACGATACCTTGCGGCTTTAAAATCTGAGAAGGGAGAGGAAAAATGGAAGAGAAAAAACTAATTGAATTTCGCAACATTGTGAAAAGCTTTGACACCCAGGTTGTGTTAAAAGGAATCAATCTGGACATATATGAAAATGAATTCGTAACCCTGTTAGGACCAAGTGGATGTGGTAAGACTACACTGCTCCGAATCCTTGGAGGGTTCCTGGATGCGGACGAAGGAAAGGTGATCTTTGATAATGAAGATATCACCGACAAGCCGCCGTATGAACGAGAGCTGAATACCGTATTCCAGAAATATGCATTATTCCCACATCTGAGCGTATATGAAAATATCGCATTTGGATTAAAGCTTAAGAAAATGAGTAAAGATATCATCGACCAGAAAGTAATGAAGATGCTGAAACTGATCGGTCTGGAAGGCTATGAGGATAAGAATACGACACTGCTTTCCGGCGGCCAGCAGCAGCGTGTGGCAATCGCGAGAGCGCTGGTCAATGAGCCGAAGGTACTGCTTCTGGATGAGCCGCTGGCGGCGCTGGATTTAAAGCTTCGTAAGGAAATGCAGTATGAGCTGAAGCGTATCCAGCAGGAGGTCGGTATTACATTTATCTTCGTAACGCATGATCAGGAAGAAGCACTTACGATGTCGGATAAGATCGTCGTTATGCAGAAAGGTGAGATCCTTCAGATCGGAACCCCACAGGAGATCTACAATGAGCCGACGAACCGTTTCGTAGCAAACTTTATCGGAGAGAGCAACATCATTTCCGGAAGGATGATTGAGGATTATAAGGTTCGTTTTGATGATATTACATTCGACTGCGTGGATCATGGATTCAAGGAGAATGAGCCGGTGGATGTCGTGATCCGTCCGGAGGATATTGATATCGTGGATGTAAAAGACGGAAAGATGACGGGAGAAGTCTTAAGTGTCCTGTTCAAGGGTGTGCACTATGAGATCATGGTGGAGACCGTTCCGGGAACGAGCGTTACGGTCAACATGCGCGTCATCCGCAATCATGACGTAACCAGTGAAGACGGAAGCGAGAAGATCAGTGCCAACAACTTCTATGTAGACGTAGAAGATGTAGAGAATCTGGATGATAAGGAAATCGTCGCACTGTCGAATGCACAGGCATGGGAGACAGAGACGGATGAGTACATTTCCATTGCAAATATTGAATATGAACTGGAAGCAAAAGAAGGACAGTATCCGGTTACATTCAGCACTTCAAACGGAACCAGCATCGAGAGAACCATTTTCGTAGTCAACCAGCCGTTCGTTAAGAATGAGAAGGCAAATGAAGGTGTTATGGCGTTCAACTTCTTCAAGACGGTAGACGAGATCACAGAATCTCAGGCACTGGATACAGATCTTAAGACCTGGGCAAATGCACAGGGATGGAAGCTGACGGATGAAGACCAGAGTGTGGACATCAGTGTAGACTATGATTTTGATCCGGAAGAAGTAACAGAAGGCGTGTATGAGATTACATTTTCCACTACGGGACGTGAGTTCAAGATCCATACAACGGATTATTCGGAGGAAGGACAGGAGGTCGGCCTGACATTCTTCCCGGAAGATATCCACGTTATGCCGAAGGTGGTATTCTAAGATGAAGAAATTTTCACAGTTAGCATTTCCGTATATCGTGTGGGCAATATTGATGTTAGTATTCCCGATGGTCCTGATCGCACTTTATTCAGTGACAGACCAGGGAAATACCATCCTGTCGTTCACATTTACACTGGAACATTATGCCAAATTTTTTACCGACCCGGATTTTTTATTAATCCTCTGGCGTTCCATTGTGATTGCGGTAAAGACAACAGTGATCTGCCTGTTACTGGGCTATCCGATTGCATATTATATTGCGCGCAGTGAGCAGAAAAAGCAGAATGCGCTGATCCTTGTGATCACGATCCCGATGTGGATCAACATGCTGGTAAGAACATATGCATGGATCGGACTCTTAAGTGACGGCGGTCTGATCCAGAGAATCCTGCATATGGTGGGACTTGGAAAGGGATCACTTCTTTATACAGAAGGGGCAGTGCTTCTTGGTATGGTATATAACTTTCTGCCATTCATGATCCTGCAGATCCAGACGTCACTTAGTAAGATGGACAATTCCTTGCTGGAAGCGAGTGCAGACCTTGGGGCAAGCCCGGCGCAGACATTTAAGCGTGTGACACTGCCGCTTTCCGTGCCGGGAATCATCAACGGGATTACGCTGGTATTTCTTCCGGCAGTCAGTTCTTTCTTCATACCGAAGCTGCTCGGCGGCGGTCAGTATTTCCTCATCGGAAATATGATCGAGAACCAGTTCATTACGGTCGGCGAGTGGAACTTCGGAAGTGCCATTTCCATGATCATGGCGGTCATCATGATGGTACTTATGATGGTTGTCCGTAAGATCGAGATTCGTAACCAGGGCGGAAAGGGGGTATAATCGTTATGAATAAGGGAAAACGTCCAATTGGGAAGATCCTTATGATACTGTCGGTTGTATTCTTCTACCTTCCGATCCTGTACATGATTATATTCTCATTTAACGATGGAAAATCACTTACAAGCTTTACTGGATTTTCGCTGCGCTGGTATAAGCATATGCTGGAATCGGCAGATATGATGGATGCACTGTCGACGACATTCAGTATCGCGCTGCTTGCGACATTTATCTCAACAGTAGCGGGAACAATTGCAGCGATCGGAGTCAGCAAGTCGAAGAAACTGATACGTGACCTGATGGAGCAGGCGAATAACCTGCCGATCATGAACCCGGAGATCGTAACTGCGATCGGATTCATGTTATTATTCATCACATTCCATGTGGAAAAAGGATACGTTACCATGCTTTTGGCACATATTGCATTCTGTATACCGTATGTTATGTTATCGGTAATGCCGAAGATCAAGTCACTTGATCCGAACCTCGCAGATGCAGCGATGGACTTAGGTGCAACACCGTGGCAGGCACTGACGAAAGTTGTCGTGCCACAGATCACGCCGGGAATCGTAGCCGGTGCATTGATCGCATTTACCATGTCAGTGGATGATTTTATTATCTCTTACTTCGTAACCGGACGTGGTGTGAAGAACTTAAGTATCATGGTGTATACAATGAGTAAACGTGTCAACCCGAGTATCAATGCAATCTCGACACTGGTGGTTGTGATCATCACGATCGTACTTGTGATCATCAATGCTGCACCGGCACTTTTTGCAAAACGTGCGAAGAGAAACAGCATCGGCAGACGAAACGTACTGGTACCTGCAATCGCAGTTGTATGTGCGCTCGCAGTGGTTGCCGGAGTTGTAACATATAATAACAAGAAAGAGCCATTGCCATTCGAGGGGCAGACGCTTCGTATCTACAACTGGGGCGAGTATGTAGGTGAACATATTATCCAGGATTTCCAGAAAGAGACAGGGGCAACGGTACTTCTTGAAAATTTTGATTCGAATGAACAGATGTATATTAAGGTTGCAAATGGAGAAGCTTACGACATTCTTGTACCAAGTGATTATATGATCCAGAGACTCATTTCCGAAGGATATTTACAGAAATTGGATAAGTCGAAACTGAACTGTATGGGTAAATTATATGATGCGGTCAAAGGACTTCCGTATGATCCGGAGAATGAATATTCTGTTCCGTATTTTTGGGGAACAGTTGGAATCGTGTACGATAAGACAAAAGTCGACATCAAAGACCTGGAAAAAGAAGGCTATAACATTTTCCTGGATCAGAAATATAAAGGGGACATCTACCTGTATGACTCAGAGAGAGATTCCTTTATGATGGCATTGAAGGCATTGGGATATTCGATGAATACGTCTGACGAAAGCCAGATCCAGGAAGCGTATAACTGGCTGGTTCAGTGTGTACAGACCATGAAGCCGGAGATCGTTACCGATGAGATCATTGATAACATGGCACAGGGAAGGAAGGCACTTGGTCTGATCTATTCCGGAGATGCGACATATGTGATCAATGAGAATGAAAACATGGGATACTACATGCCGGAAGGCGGAACCAACCAGTGGTCCGACGCCATGGTCATTCCGAAGAATGCGAAGAATCCGGAACTTGCACATGCATTTATCAATTATGCAAGTGATTATGACGGAGCTTATGACAATTCAAGTTATGTAGGTTATACATCGGCGAATAAGAAGGTTATGAAAGATCTGTATGACAAGGGCGGAGAGTTCGAAGGAATTGATGCATATATACCAAGAACAGATAATAAGAATGATGAAGTCTTTGAGTATAATGAGGAGACGAAGAAAGAGATCAGTAATCTTTGGAGTAAGGTGAAGATTGCGGCTAGTAATACGAATTAAGGGCCAATGGGGGCGGGGAAAATGGAATTTTCCCCGTCCCTGTTGGCTCTGCGGGTGCGCGTTGATTGCTATGTATTCGTAAGAAGCTGCCAGTAGCAAGTTCTGTAGATTATATAAAAAATACATAAATAAATGTATAAAATATTGCAGACATATTTACTAATGTGTTAAACTATAACAAAGCATATTTCAAAAGAAATTCAAGGTGATTATCACCGTCTATATTCTAATTACATTTCAGAAATCTATGCTTTTATACCAATCAATGATAGAAAAGCAGGAGAGGACTGAAAAAAACATGCGGACTCCTGTGGTAAAGGAGAATTGAATATGGCGAAGAGAAAGAACCAGAAGAGAAGTAACAAAAAATACCAGGTGAATAATCGGAGAGTAAGAGCAAATCATCAGTATAAAGATACGGTTTTCCGGATGTTATACCGGGATAAAGCAAATCTGTTGTCGCTATATAATGCGGTAAATGACCGGAATTATACAAATCCGGAAGAGCTGCAGATCGTAACTTTAGAAAATGCAATCTATATGGGGATGAAAAATGATCTGGCATTTATCATGGATATGAATTTATATCTGTATGAGCATCAGTCAACATATAATCCGAATATTCCTCTTAGAAATTTATTCTATATTGCGGATGAATATCAGCGGCTTGTTGTTCAAAAATCATTATATTCGACTACAATACAGAAGATACCGGCACCAAGATTTATCGTGTTTTACAATGGAACAAAGAAAGTAGAGGATTGCAGTGAATTCCGATTATCATCAGCTTATGAGAACCCGACAGAAGATCCGGACTTAGAATTACGGGTTACGATGTTGAATGTAAATGATGGACATAATAATGAGTTGATGGAGCATTGCCGGACATTGAAGGAATATGCACAGTATGTGGCCAGAGTGAGAAAGTATGCTGCCGAGCCGGGCATGGCGCTGGAAGAAGCTGTAGAGCGTGCGGTTGAAGAGTGTATAAAAGAAGGAATTCTGGAAGAATTTTTGACGAAAAATAAGGCAGAGGTGATCAAGATGAGCATCTATGAGTATGATAAAGAATTTGAAGAAAAGAAACTGCGGAAGGCGGAGTATGAGGCCGGGCGTCAGGATGGGATTGAGATCGGGCGCCAGGATGGAATTGAGATTGGGCGTCAAGCCGGAATCAAAGTTGGTGAAGAGAATGTCCTGAAAAGATTTATCGAGAAACGATTAAGGAAAGGAATGACTCTGGAAGAAATTGCTGAAGACTTAGATGAGGATATAGTGGTCATACAAAAGCTTATAAATGATAACAGTGAGGCTATATAGAGGATTCCTATATAAGGAATCCTCATATCTATTTAAACACATACTTCTGAATCACATCAAACGATGCCGGCCCAACATCCAGAACCGCCTTATGAAACTGCATCTGCGTAAAGTTATCTTCCCACTTATCCACAGCATCTTTCTTAAGTTCCAGAAATTCCAGATATCCAATATAGTATTTTAAGTAATTAGCCGGATCAGCAATGATCAGATCATAGATATCCTCAATGGTCGCGTCATCCGTTATCCCATAAGTGTGGAAAAATGCTGCCGCATCGGCAAGTTTCCAGCCGTCATAATGAATTCCCATATCGGCAAGTGCATATAGTCCCAGAATGACAGAAGAGTTGCGTTGAAATATTGTGGCCTGTTCTTTGGTCAGTGTGGAAAAGTAGTAACTCATCATCTCACTGTAAGTGGCCCATCCCTCTGTGTAGCCGCCGTAGTTCAGTACACAGCGGATTGGATTGGGATGAAGGCTTGCGTAATAGACATTCTGGTATAAATGTCCGGGGTAGCCTTCATGGGCGAAGGTGGTGAAGAGAGAAAGGTTGTCGGTGATGTGCCCCTTGTTAATGTAGATTACATTTTCGGAAGTATTGTCGATGGCCGGGATCATGTAGAAAGCCGGACTTAAGTATTCTTCCATGGATTTCTGGACGTATTTGATCTGTGTATGAATCTGTGGATATGGTGGAAAATCCTTTGTAATCTTGTTTGATAATGTGGATAAAATCTTTTCAGGATCAGATTCGGAGAGTAGAGTACCTTGTGAGCTGAAAATGTCGGAGGTTACGGAAGATGAGCCAGAGGAGGAGTCTTCTGTCAGCACTCGCTGCATAACTGTAAGATCCGAAAGAATCTGTGCATTCGTAAGGTTTTGCAGTTCTGCAATACTGCGTGAGGAACCAGTCTCACTTCTTACCAGATATTCGTAGTAAGTCCGGCCATTTGGAAGATAGCATAGTCCGTTATTATTCTTACCGGAATTGCGAAGCTCGGACAGGCCGGAGATAAGCTGTTCATAAGACGGGAAAATATATTTTTTTATGTAGGCGCTGTTCTGCCGGGTATAGGCTTTTCGTTGTTTTTCGGTGAGGCCGCTGTTTTTTGTGGAAGCAAGTTCATCCAGCCGTTCTACAAAAGAAGAATAGAGATAATTACTCTCTTTTAAATGAACGAAATCCCGGCATTCTTTGATGATGGAGTCGGCAGTATAGGATGCCATAAAAAGGCCGGATTCGGATTTTGTGTGTTCAAAATTCAGGATAGATCGGAAGTATTCCGGTGTTTTAGTAAGAAGCTGTAGATAGTTTTCAATATCGGAGATCTCATAAAAACGGTATTCTGATAAGATGACCGGAAGCTGTGACTGAGTTCCTGTGAGAGGTGCAAGTGGTTCGTCGTAGAGTGTATAAGGGGACAGATCATAGGCAGAATTCAGATAGTCATTCAGCACATCATAAGTAAGACGGTTGTCTTTGGAAAGAGATGTTCTGTTATAGGAGCGAAGTCTGGTCCGTTCCGCATCGACACTAGACCGGACCAGTTCGGGATCGGTGGTACATTGTCCATAAGAAATGGGCGCATTTTCTATGCCATATTTTTCGGGATTTTTTAAGGTGTAGTGGAGAGTAATTGTATTTCCACTGATTTCCTGTCGGAAAAGTTCAGAAGTATATTTCGAAAATGCCTGATCTGCATCCTGTTGAGAATGAAAGAACAAAAGAAAAAGGAGTAGAAGTACGGATGCAGACGGAAGCAAAAAGAGTAATGGCTTCCGTTTAAATTTTTCGAGAAATTTTTGCATAAAAATCCCCATATAAATCATTTGTATCATTTATATGGGGATTTCCTGCAAATATGTATTCATTGTTTATAACCGGAAGCCAATATCATAAACTTCCGGTAACTTATATGACTTATAATCCGGTAATCAGCTCAACAATAAAGACGCCGAGACATGCGAACAAGGATACCTTCAGCAGGCTCTTGCCACGGTAGGCCAGAAATACGGCGATGATAAATCCGGCAAGTGCAGACCAGATATTCGCAGTGGCACTGAGGATTGCCGGGAATGTCATAGCAGCAAGCGTCACATAAGGGACATAGTATAAAAATGATTTGATATACGTGCTTTTAATCTCTTTGCGAATCAGCGTCAGCGGAAGCATACGGATCAGGTAAGTAACTGCCGCCATCACAAATATGTAAATGTAAATATTATGATTCATGGTGTGCCTCCTTTGTACTGTCACTCAATTCGCCAGCTTCTTCCAGTTCATCGTACTCGTCCTCTTTCACCGGGAAGAAATAAGCCGCAATTCCTGCAATGATCAGAGTAATGATGATAATACGGAATCCGGATGAAATATTCCTAAGCCCGGGTGTTTTGTCAAATAAAAAGCTGGCTGCCATGGAAATGACAACAACACCTGCGAGTACACGGTTGTTACGGGCCGGCGGAATGATGATCGCCAGAAACATACCATAAAGTGCGACACTTAATGCACTGACAACACGAGCCGGTAATATATTACCGGACAGGATTCCAAGAAATGTACCGAATACCCATCCGAATACAGAGATAAATATAACCCCGTAAGAATAAAACGGACTCAGTTTTCCACCCTTGCAAACTGTGACGCCGAAGATCTCATCGGTCACACCGTAAGCAATGAGAAAACGGTGGAACAGCGGCGCTTCCGGATCAATCTTCTGCGAAAGCGCACAGGACATCAGACAGTATCTTAAGTTGATAATAAGCTGTGTGATGGCCATCTCTATATAAGAAGCAGTCGATGCGATCAGCGACAGCCCTGCAAACTGTCCGGCGCTGGTCACATTGGTAAGAGAGATCAGAACCGCATCAAAGATCGAAATTCCGACTTTTTTTGCCATGATCCCAAATGTAAATGAAACCGCTATGTATCCAAGACAGATCGGTATTCCGTCCTTGAAACCGGCGGTGAAATATTGTCTTCTGGTCATAATAAATTCCCCAATCTTATGTATAGTTTCTGTAAATAACGAGAATATTATAAGCGCTCTGATTGGTTGCGTCAATGATGTGAAAAGTGGAAGAACCTAATCATCAATAGGATCTTCCACTTTTTCAAATAAATCTCCAACAGGACAGTTTAGAATTGTGCTTAATTTATCGAGATTTTCAAAACGAATAGAACTTGTTTCGTTATTTACCATTCGGTTAAAGTTTTGATAACTTAAATCTAGTTGTTTGAATAACCAGTATTTTGTATGATTCTGAGATTCTAAAATTTCTAAAATTCTTAATTTCACCATATTTTTCACCTGCTTTTTGATGATTATATCGGAAAAAGTATGCTTGCATGAATGATGTGCACATTATATAATGTGTACATAAGATGCGGAAAAATACATGGAGGAAAGACTGATGAAAAAGAAGAAAATTTTAATGTTGGTATGTATGGCAGTATTGGCAGTAACAGTTGTTATACCAGTAAATGCGGCAAAAAAAACAAACAAAAAACAGATTCAAGTATTAAATCTATATCAGGATCAAAAGACAGATATTGAAGAAGCAGAATATTTGGTTTCTTATCTGGAAGATAAAAATATTGATGAAGAATCGGTGGAAAAACAAGAAAAAGAGGAATGGTATATTGATATAAAAACAGGAAAAATCACAAAAGATTCGCAATATAAAAGACATTTTTATAATGATGGTTGGACGATAGAATTTAAAGATGATAAAGGAAAAATATCGTATTCTACTGAAGATGAAGAAGATGAGGGAGGTTATAGAGTATTACATGAGTTTAATAAAGATAAATTTCTGGTTGTAGAAAGACTGGAAAGTATAGATGAGAGGTCTATATATCTGGGATTTATGAATGCAAAAGGAAAATGGAAACAAGATCCATGGAAAGTGGATAATGATTTATTGGGAAGTGGATATAAGGGAGATGAATTATTCCAATTGGGAAAAGGCATTGTGGGGTTTTGTATAAAAAATACTGGAACAAGTACGTTACTGGTATTTGATTCTAATACAGATAAAGTATTTTCAATCTCTAATGTATGGCCAAAAAATTTGTATTATTGTGGCGGGAAAATGGTATATCAGATATGGGAGGCATCACGTACATATGAGATTTGTGTGGCTGATAGTGAGGGAAATGTCACCAAACTTCATGAAGAAGGAGTTGATTTATTAGATTCAAATGAAAATGGTTTTTTGACAGACGAAAACGGAATTTCTTTTTATGATTTAAGTGGTAATTTACAATGGTCATTTAACAAATATGATGTAAGCAGTGCATGGTTATATGGAAAAAATGTATTTGTTAAATTAAATGGAAATGATGGAAACACATATATTTCTAATATTAATCAAAAAACAGGAGAGCTCGTATATGAACCTATTCGTATTTTTAATGATGAAATTACAGGTAAATATATGGTGGATATAAGAAGTAATAAAGATAATTTGGAGATTGTAAATTTAGTAAATGGAAAGTCCAAAAATACTATAAAGGTATCTGCAAAATATATATCAAAAACTAAAGTAAAATATTCTGGAAATGGTATCTTTGTTTTTTCGACTATTAGTGAAAAAAATAATGTTGGAGACTGCAGAATTTTTGATGTTAAAGGGAAAGAGATTAGACCTTATGTCGAAAAATAAGAGGAAAGAGCAGATATGAATAAATCTATGAAGTGTATAATTTTAATCTTTGCAGTTATTATGATAATGGTAATAACTGGCTTGGGATTTTGTAAAGGAAGAAATCAAGAAAAAATTACAAAGGAGAAAAAAATAGAAAAGGCAGAGAATGGGGAAAAAACGACCAAATATGTGAATAATGAAGTTACTAAGGATAAACAAACAGGAATTTATTATGTAAAAAATGTTATAGATATTTTTTTTGATGAAAGTATATCGGAAACAGAAAAAACAGAAATTATTGATGAAGTTCAAGGAAGTATTATTGACAGCATACCATCTGTAAATCAGGTTCAGATAAAGATTCCGGAAACAGATTATCAAGGTTTAAAAAGAACTATAGAAATTATAGAAGAGAAAGAGGGGGTTTTAGCTGCAACAAGTGATATAGTAGTGCCGATTGATATGAGCAGCAGGAAAGAATTTAAAGCAGAGAATCCTAAAAAAGATTATACGAATAAAGCGGACTGGTATCAAAAGATAGGAGCAGAAAGTTTCGAACAATATAAAACATCTCATATTAATGTGGGAGTTGTTGATGTTGGATTTGACTTTAATCATGCGGATGTAGACATTGTAGATTTATCTAAGATTAGATCCAAAAAGAAGGATCATGGAACGCATGTAGCCGGAATAATAGGAGCAAAACATAATAGTTATGGAATAAATGGAGTTCTTTCAAATTGCACATTATATGGATATGACTGTTTGCCAGATGAAAATCAAAAACCATATATGATGTCACAGTCGTGTATGTTATATGGATTAATTGCCTGTGTAGAGAAAGGATGTAAAGTAATAAATTATTCGGTTGGATTTAGTGAGGATGAAAAAAATTTAACCGATATAGAGAAGTATGAAATGGGAAATAATTGGTCTAAATATATGTACATAATGTTGCACAGGGCAAAAATCAGACAGTCAGGTAATAAAGACGATTTTATAGTGGTTCAGGCTGCTGGTAATGGTTATAGAAAGAATAAAATTGCAAATATTAAAGGAAGAGATGCAAGCAATACAGGTTTTTTTGCCTGTATTGCTAAAGAAAATTGTTATCATAAAGATGATATTTCTGTGAATGATATTTTGGACAGGATATTGATTGTTGCTAATGCAGAAGAAAAAAAGGATGGATATATTCTTGATGTGACATCAAATGGGGGTGAAAAGATTAGTGTTTCAGCACCAGGTGATAATGTATATAGTACAGTTAAAGATGGATATGCTATGGATGGTGGAACATCTATGGCAGCACCGATGGTAGCAGGAGCGGTAGCTGGAATATGGTCAATATATCCAGAAATGACAGGAGCAGAAGTAAAAAATGCGATAGTAGAAACTGCAGAAGATAAAGTAAAGAGTAATCCCAAAGCACCAAATTCAGCAGATAATAATCAAAATATATATAAATTTTTAAATATAAAAAAGGCTCTGCAATATTGTGAAATGAAAAAAATAAAAGAAAAAGAAGTAGCAGAAATGGCAGAAGAAAAGCCGGAAACAAAAGGAGAGAAGTTTACAGGAACAGCAGAAGACATGAGAGCGGCTATGGAAAAAGCCACAAATTTAAAAGTTGTGTACATAACAACAGCAGATTTTGATGCGGATGGAAATAATGAATCATTTGCGCTTGCTACAGATGATTCAAAAGATCCATATTGGGGATATCATACGGCTGAGATTTGGTTTGTTGACAGTAATGGTGAGTGTCAGTGTATTAAAAAAGAAGAAAACATATCAATGAATGATGAAGTTTTAGGAGGAGGAAATCTTTTCTTTAATTATGAAAAACATGAGTATCAAACATCGTCTGTCAGTTGTTTATATGGAGTGAAAAATGGACAGCCGTACGAGTTGCAGATATCTGGAAAGTATATGAATTTTAGAATTGACGAAAATCGCAATAAATATATAGCAGAAGACCCGGAATATAACGAGGGACAACAATATGAAGATATATTTTTTGAATATGATGAGAATATAGAAGAATTTTATAAAATTACTAATTAGGATGTGGGAAAATATGATTTTCATTTTTATTGATTCAGTGTTGCTTGCTGCGCTGATTTTTGGTGGATTAGCAACAGGAGCAGGTGTGACGAGCGTAGTAGTAGCATTTATATTGAAACATAAAACAGTAATTGTTGTAATAACAGTATTGGGAGTACTTGTAAGTGAAATAGTAACATATGGAGAAATAACGGATAAAATTAAGGCAATTATATATATAATTATCAATACTGTGTTCGATCTTATTTTACAAACAGGGTATATTGCAATTACTTTGATGTATTTGAATTGTATTTCTGATAATTTTAAAACACATTCAGGATGGATGGTAATTATGTTTATACCGGCTTTGGCGGAAATTTTACTGATAACTGGAATTGCATTTGGAGGCGGAGCCTGGCTGCCATATAAGATGAATGAGGGATTTGCAATGGAAGCGGAAATAGGTGGCTTCATCAATTTGGTGCAAAATATTATAGTTAAAGTGATATGGATGCATTTTTATGTTGGAATGTGTTATATGTTTTTAACGACAATGTACCCAAAAGCATATAGCTTTGTTTTTGAAAATACATATGTAGATAGTGTTTTGAAATATTTTGGAAAATACATAGAACAGTTATTTACATATATCATCAGCAAATAAAACAACATTTTTAAATTATAGAAAATGTAAAATGGTGAATGTGTGAAATAGTGATTCCAGAAATCCATACATTTAAGAAGTTAGAATCGTCGCAATCAATTTGCAACAAAAAACAGAATCGTCGAAAATCGTTTGCAACGAAAACAAAAATCGTTGCAAATCATTTGCGACGATTCTATTATATAAAATAAAGAAACTGCTTAAAGATATGAAACATGAGGTATACGAAAGACAGGAGGAATGAATAATGTATACACCTGCAAAAGAACGATACAATATCATGGAATATAACCGCTGTGGAAGAAGCGGATTACTGCTTCCCAAGATTTCGCTTGGCTTATGGCATAATTTTGGGGATGCATCCGATTATGAAAATATGAGGCAGCTTTGCTTCACAGCATTTGATAATGGTATCACACAGTTTGATCTTGCCAATAATTACGGTCCGGCTTACGGAAGTGCGGAGAAAAATTTCGGCAGAATATTAAAAGAAGATCTGATGCCATATCGTGATGAACTGATCATTACGACAAAGGCCGGATTTGATATGTGGGAAGGCCCTTACGGCAACTGGGGCAGCCGCAAATATCTGCTGGCGAGCCTGGATCAGAGCCTGAAACGTATGGGACTGGATTATGTGGATATTTTCTATCACCACAGAATGGATCTGGAGACACCGCTTGAGGAGACGATGGGAGCTCTGGCAACAGCTGTTTGTCAGGGAAAGGCACTCTATGTAGGACTTTCAAATTATGATGGAGAGACTTTGGAACAGGCAGCAGCGATCCTGAAAGATCTGAAATGCCCGTTTGTGATCAATCAGAACTGTTATTCTATATTTGACAGAACAGTAGAAAAGAATGGATTAAAGGATATGACCGGCAATCTGAAAAAAGGACTCATTACATTCAGTCCTCTGGCACAGGGACAGTTGACGGACCGTTATCTCAATGGGATCCCGGAAGACAGCCGTATTCGAAAGGACGGAAGATTTTTGAAAGAAAGTATTCTTACCGCAGAGCGTATGGAACAGATTCGTAAGTTAAATGAACTGGCGGCTCAGCGTGGTGAGAAGCTTGCGGATATGGCACTTGCCTGGCTTCTTCAGAAAAAAGAAGTTACCAGTGTCCTGATCGGTGCATCAAAAACGCAGCAGATCCTGGATAATATAAAAGCAATACACAGTGCGCCATTTACAGAGGAAGAATTGCAGAAGATTGATGAGTACAGTCTGTAGTCCTTGACATCCCGCCCGCTTATATGCTACGATTTAAATTACGAGTGGATATATGACAAACGCAGTGATGAAGAGAGTATGTAACAGGAAATCTTACAGAGAATCCCGTGAACTGCCGGTGAGGATGCCGCAGTGTGCTGCTGAGAGGGATAGGTGGAACGTTACAGAAGATGGCTTACTGAGCGGTGTGGATGAGCATTGATAAAGATAGATAAAGATGTAAGTTCACAAAGGGCTCCGCCCTTTACAGCGGTGAGGTGGAGTGAACAGCTTCACCCGCAGAGACTATCAGTTGCGAGACTGGCAGTGAATGGAAGTGGTAACACGGATTTTCGTCTTCCCTGAGATTTATGAATTGTAACAGAAGTTATGAGGAGTGAATTCAGGGAAGATTTTTTGTTTATATAGAAAAGAAATCTGTTGGCAGCCAAAGCCTGCAGGCAGCAGGTTATGTAGATATTCAGATCCTGCGAAGAAAATATATCCGGTAAACATAAAAGGAGAGAAAAAGACATGTGTGAAAAATGTAATAAAGGAAAATATTATATTACAACAGCAATCGCTTATGCATCAGGCAAACCGCACATCGGTAACACATACGAGATCGTGCTGGCAGATGCCATCGCAAGATATAAAAGAAGTCAGGGATACGATGTATTCTTCCAGACAGGAACAGACGAACATGGACAGAAGATTGAGCTGAAAGCAGACGAAGCAGGTGTTACACCAAAGGAATTCGTTGACAATGCATCATGCGAGATCAAGAAGATCTGGGATCTGATGAACACTTCTTATGACAAATTCATCCGTACAACAGACGAAGATCATGAAGCACAGGTTAAAAAGATTTTCAAAAAATTGTACGATCAGGGAGATATTTACAAAGGAGCTTACGAAGGAATGTACTGTACTCCGTGTGAGTCTTTCTGGACAGAGTCTCAGTTAGTAGACGGCAAATGCCCGGACTGCGGACGTGAGTGTAAGCCTGCAAAAGAAGAAGCATATTTCTTCAAGATGAGCAAATACGCAGACAGACTGATCAACTACATCAATGAGCATCCAGAGTTCATTCAGCCTGTATCCCGTAAAAATGAGATGATGAACAACTTCCTGCTTCCGGGACTTCAGGATCTGTGTGTATCCAGAACATCCTTCAAGTGGGGAATCCCGGTAGACTTCGATCCAAAACACGTCGTATACGTATGGCTTGATGCGCTGACCAACTATATCACAGGAATCGGATATGACTGTGACGGCAACAGCACAGAGCTGTTCAACAAGAACTGGCCTGCAGACCTTCATCTGATCGGAAAAGATATCATTCGTTTCCACACGATTTACTGGCCAATCTTCCTGATGGCACTGGATCTTCCACTTCCAAAACAGGTATTCGGACATCCATGGCTTCTGCAGGGCGACGGCAAGATGAGTAAGTCCAAAGGAAATGTACTTTACGCAGATGAACTGGTAGATTTCTTTGGAGTAGATGCAGTACGTTACTTCGTACTTCACGAGATGCCATTTGAAAATGATGGTGTAATCTCATGGGAGCTGATGGTAGAGCGTATGAACTCTGACCTTGCAAATACACTTGGAAACCTGGTAAACAGAACTATTTCCATGACAAATAAATACTTCGGCGGTGTTGTAACAGATAAGGGGGTTGCCGAGACAGAAGAAGAAAAGGCTGTCGATGCAGATCTTAAGGCTGTCACAGAAGATACTCCGAAGAGAGTCGATGCGAAGATGGATGAACTGCGTGTCGCAGATGCAATCACAGAGATCTTCGTACTGTTCAAACGCTGCAACAAATACATCGATGAGACAATGCCATGGGCACTTGCAAAAGACGAGGCTAAGAAAGATCGTCTGGAGACAGTTCTCTACAACCTGATCGAGAGCATCAAAGCAGGAGCAAAACTTCTGGAATCCTTCATGCCAGAAACATCTGAGAAGATTCTTGCTCAGCTTGGTGATGGAAAAGTAACAGAGAAACCAGAAATCCTTTTCGCAAGACTGGACGTCAATGAAGTAATGAAGAAAGTAGAAGAACTTCATCCACATGTAGAAGAGAAGGAAGAGGCAAAAGAAGAAGTTGACGAAGAAGTGATCGACATCGAAGCAAAACCAGAGATCACATTCGATGACTTCGGAAAGATGCAGTTCCAGGTTGGTGAGATCATTGCTTGCGAAGAAGTGAAAAAATCTAAGAAACTTCTCTGCTCACAGGTTAAGATCGGAAGCGAAGTAAAACAGATCGTATCCGGAATTAAGAAACATTACTCAGCAGAAGAGATGGTTGGTAAGAAGGTTATGGTTCTTGTGAACTTAAAACCTGCAAAACTTGCCGGAGTATTATCTGAAGGTATGTTACTGTGTGCGGAAGACGCAGAAGGCAACCTGGCACTTATGACACCGGAGAAAAATATGCCGGCCGGTGCAGAAATCTGCTAATGTAAGTATAGAAAGATACAAAGAAACTGGTTGATAATAGTTGGCTTTGTATATGAAAGAATGAAAATGAGGACGGAGGATTTTTGGAATCACCGTCCTTGTTTGATATATATCTCCAATATCCGACATCTATATACAGTATCTGTCACACAAGTTATCCACATGATGTGGATAAGTATGTGGAAAACCTTGGGATAAGGGTGGGATAACCATGAAATTCCTTGGGATAACGTGTGGAAAAGATGGGATAAATATTGGGATACTGGGGACAGGACATTTTTGATTTGGGACGGAGGATTTAAGACATTATTTTTGAAAATCCTCCGTCCCCGGAGGGATATATGATATTTGATACACATGCACATTATGACGATGAGCAGTTTAATGAGGACAGAGTAGAATTGCTGAATTCTATGGAAGAGCAGGGCGTTGGCACAATTATAAATGTCAGTGCAACATACAATTCATGCAGAAAGGTTATCGCACTTGCAAAGGAGTATCCATTTGTATATGCGGCAGTCGGGATTCATCCGGATGAGGTAGGAAGCCTGAATGAAGAGACCTTTGCACAGATGAAAGAGCTGTTTAAAGAGGAGAAAGTGGTTGCGGTAGGCGAGATCGGTCTGGATTATTACTGGGACAATGAGCCGAGAGAAGTGCAGAAAAAATGGTTCATACGGCAGCTGGAACTGGCAAGAGAGTTGGATCTTCCGGTTCTGATCCACAGCCGGGAGGCAGCGGCAGATACCATGGAGATTATGAAGGGGCATGCGAAAGGACTAAGCGGCGTGATCCATTGTTATTCTTATTCAAAAGAAATGGCACAAGAATATATCAAGATGGGATTTTACATCGGCGTTGGCGGAGTGGTAACGTTCAAGAATGCGAAGAAGTTGAAGGAAGTAGTGGAAAATATTCCGCTGACATCAATCGTACTTGAAACGGACTGCCCGTACATGGCGCCGGAACCAAACCGTGGAAAGCGCAATAATTCTGCTTATATCCGTTATGTGGCAGAGAAGATTGCGGAATTAAAGGGCATTACGTATGAAGAAGTAGTCGAACAGACGGAGAAAAATGCCAGAGATATGTACCGTTTATAGCTGACAAAATACGCTAAAAACATACAAAATTATCATAGCGTGCTATGAAATGTGAAATCAACCAATTGATGATCTGGGCAATCTGGTTATAAAACTTAATGTTCCGTCATACAACGGATGAATTCCTGACAGATAGAGGAATTTATCCGTTTTTTCGTGCCGGCAATTACGACAGGAAGCTTTACCGGAGGCGTAAGCGGCAGTGTCTTTACGTGCTCATGATGAAAGAGCTTGAAGTTACTGTATGGAAGGAGGCTTACGCCCTCCCCGATGGCAACGGCGCTGATGATCGATTCGACACGTCCGGTTCTTAAAATCTGTGGGTGGACCGGCACATTTGCGAACAATGCCTGACAGATCTGATAGACGGAGGTGTAGCGGTTCATCAGGATGAATGACTCGTCTGCAAGAGCGGAAAGTGATACGGGTCCGTCAAGCGGATGTCCAACGGGAAGGACGGTGACCAGTTCATCGTCCGCAAGATAGACGGAAGAAATGTCGCTCTGATCGGCTATCATCTGTTCCCGGCAGATAATAAGGTCATACTGACTGGATAGCAGTCCTTTTTTTAAGTCATTTTCTTCGACTTCATCGAGAATGAGATGAATGTCCGGATGGGATTCGGTGAACTGACGGAAATGTGCGGTCAGTCCGTACTGTGTCAGGATCGGCAGCGTTCCGATACGGAGTTCATTTTTATTTCCCATGGGAATCTTGTACTTCTTCATATGTCCGGTCATGATCTCATATTGCCGGCGAAGGGCCAGGGCATCCTGGTAAAAGGTCTCTCCGGCGGGGGTAAGGGAAGCCTTCCGACGGGAGCGGTCGAGCAGAGTGACGCCAAGCTCTTTTTCTAATTTTATGATCTGTTTTGAAAGTGCTGACTGCGAGATATTCAGTTCTTCAGCAGCGTCAAAATAGGTATTGCATTCAGCGATGGCAATAAAATACTGAATCTGATCAAATGTCATATCTGAGGTCTCCTTGGGTTAGGTAAAAATATAAAACAATTCATTCCGTTTTGGAATCAATTATAGCATAAGTGGAATTGATTTTCTATTGAGAGATTATTAGAATGGGAGGAAAGAGGATAAGTAAATCCGCAGATTTGAAATGATAATATGAAATAGGAGGATTATTTTATGGCAGCAAAAGTCACAGATCTCAGAAGTGCGTTAAAAATGTTAGAAGATATGCCGGGACAGCTGATTGAAACAGATGTGGAAGTCGAGCCGATGGCAGAGCTTTCCGGTGTATACCGTCATGTCGGGGCAGGCGGAACCGTTATGCGTCCGACCAAAGAAGGACCGGCAATGATATTTAACAATGTAAAAGGACATCCGGGAGCAAGAGTTGCGATCGGCGTGCTTGCGAGCAGAACAAGAGTCGGTGCATTGCTGGAATGTGATCCGAAAGATCTCGGAAAGAAATTATATCACAGCGTGGATAACCCGATCCCGCCGGTGCTGACAGAAGAAGCAGCACCTTGTCAGGAAGTTGTACACAAAGCGACAGATCCGGATTTTGACTTATACAAATTAGTACCGGCACCGACGAATACGCCGGTAGATGCGGGTCCGTACATTACGCTTGGAATGTGCTACGCATCGCATCCGGATACCGGAGTAAGTGATGTGACGATCCACAGACTCTGCATCCAGGGGAAAGATGAATTATCGATCTTCTTTACACCGGGTGCACGCCACATCGGAGCAATGGCAGAAAGAGCAGAAGAGCTTGGACAGCGTCTGCCAATCTCGATCAGTATCGGAGTAGATCCTGCAATTGAGATCGGCTCTTGCTTTGAGCCGCCAACAACACCGATGGGATATGATGAACTTGCAGTTGCAGGTGCCCTCAGGGGTGAACCGGTCAGACTTTGCAAATGCCTGACGGTAAATGAACGTGCGATCGCCAATGCGGAGTATGTGATCGAAGGGGAAGTTGTTCCGAATGTAAGAGTACAGGAAGATCAGAACAGCCATACAGGATATGCTATGCCGGAATTCCCTGGATATACAGGACCGGCAAGTGACCAGTGCTGGATGATCAAAGTAACAGCTGTAACACACAGAAAGAACCCGATCATGCAGACTTGTATCGGACCGAGTGAGGAACATGTATCTATGGCCGGAATCCCGACGGAAGCAAGCATTTACGGAATGGTGGAAAAGGCAATGCCTGGAAGACTTCAGAACGTATATTGCGCTTCACCGGGCGGCGGAAAATATATGGCCGTTCTGCAGTTTAAGAAGCTTACGGCCAGTGATGAAGGAAGACAGAGACAGGCAGCACTTCTGGCATTCTCTGCATTCAGTGAGCTGAAACATGTATTCCTGGTTGATGAAGATGTAGACTGCTTTGATATGAACGATGTACTGTGGGCGATGAATACAAGATTCCAGGGAGATGCAGATATTATTACAATTCCGGGAGTCAGATGCCATCCGCTGGATCCGTCCAATGATCCGAGCTGCTCCGGCAGTATCCGCGATCACGGAATCGCATGCAAGACAATCTTCGACTGTACTGTTCCGTATGATCAGAAAGACAGATTCAAGCGTGCACAGTTCATGGATGTAGATCCGGAGCATTGGGTGAAATAAGATGTGCAGGGAGAGTAGAGAAGATAAGGAATGTCTTCTGACGAAAAGCAGAAAAGACAAAAAGGACAGAAAACGCATAGTTGTGGCGGCAACCGGCGCGAGCGGTCTTCCAATCCTGAAAATGTGTCTGCAGATCATCCGGGGGGATTCAGACTATGAATCCATTCTGATTTTAAGTGACAGTGCGAAAATCACATTACAGCAGGAAACAAAAGACACAGTAGAAGAAATCGAAGCACTTGCAGATCAGGTATGTGATACAAAAGATATCGGAGCCGGACCGGCAAGCGGATCCTTCCGTACGGAAGGAATGCTGATCGTTCCATGCAGTATGAAGACTGTGGCAGGTATCCACAGCGGCTATGCAGACAATCTGATCTTGCGAGCGGCAGATGTGACGATCAAGGAACAGCGGACACTGGTCCTTGCAGCAAGGGAGACTCCGCTTAGTGCGATACATCTCCGTAACCTTTCCGAACTTGCGACGATTCCGGGGGTCCGGATCATTCCGCCGATGATGACATTTTACCATCAGCCGGAGAATATCGAAGAGATGACATATCATATTGCGGCAAAGCTGGTGGAACCGTTCGGGATAGAGGCGAGAGAATACCGTCGATGGACCGGACTTGTGTAGAGAAGGGAGTGTCACAGTATGGAGACCGATAACTTCTGGGAAATAAAGAAAAAGCTGACATTTACTGAGATCTGTGTGGAAGTTCGCAGACTCGGCGATGATTACCACATATTAGTAAGCGGTGGGGAATGCCCACATATAGGCTGTACCGTCCTTGCGATTCCAAGACCGTCTCTTGACGGTAGCGGCAAGATGAGCAGCACGGCATCGGTACTGAACGTGACGGGCCATAAGGACGAGGAAGTATGTCGTTATCTTGCTGAGAAAGTATCGGCAGGAAAGAAAACGACCGTGGTGTGCACCGGAGGTATTCACATGGACGGGATCACGAAAGAACAGATTGCGGAAATTGTGGAAGCCATGCGGATAATTGCGGGGGAAATCGTGGACAAGTAATGGCCTCAAAAGGAGTAATATGTTTAATAATTACGAAATTGTAGAATACACACACAGCCTTCCATTCCAGATCCAGAACTTCACAGGCCGGACCATACAGGACGACCGGGGCGATATCAAAGACGTTCTGGAACACTGGCATCAGGAGCTAGAGATTGTATATACATTTGAAGGATATGCATTACATTACATCGATGGAAAAGTTCACCGGGCAGCACCGGGAAAATTATTCGTTACCAATTCAGAGAGTATTCATAAAGTAATATCCGATGAAGGAACACTTGGAATACCAGAAGTAATTGCAGTAGTACTTCTGGTAAATGTAGACTTTGTAAAAAAGCTGGTTCCGAACCTGGAACAGATGTATTTCCTGCCGGAGGCAGATTCGGATATGGAGAAAATCGAACAGCTGATGAAAGAATTTTCTGGCTATGCCGGGAAAGAAAAAGAGCATGAACCGTATGAAAATCTAAGACTTATGTCTATGTTGTATGAGCTGATGTATCTTTTATGCCGGGATGATCTGGTGGTAAGGGAAACGGTATTTCCAATCAATAATCAGAAGAATCTGGAGCGTTTAAGAGGAATTATGCAGTACGTGGAGGTACATTATACAGAAGAGATCACGCAGTATGAGGTAGCAAAACGATTCTATTTTACCAAAGAATATTTTTCCAGATTTTTCAAAAAGAATACGGGCATGACATTTAAGGAATATGTCATGCATTACCGTCTGAAACAGGCATATGATCCGATTGTGTATACGGAACGATCAATTCTGGATATTGCGCTGGATTGCGGATTTGCGGATGCCAGAGGACTGATCAATGCGTTCAAACGGGTGTATGGAGATACGCCGTATCAGTACCGGAAGATGCATATGCAAAAGAAAGAACATGAAACAAGATAATAGAAACATTGCCGGGAAATTGTATTTTCCGGCTTGTTTTTTATGTAAATAAAAGAGAAGATGTGCAATTTTTTGTAATTTTAAAGCTAATAATTGTAAAGAAGACATTTGCAAAAAGAGGTAAGATAATACCGTCAACAAGATGCATGCATTTCGAAATGAAAAAATAATCAGAGATTTTGAGAAAGGGAATTTTTATGAATACGAAAGTTAGCGTAAAGGAAAAGATCTGTTATGGTATCGGTTCAGGAGGCGGAAATATCATTACACAGATCCTGGGAACATTTTTAACAGCTTACTATACGGATTCAGTCGGAATCGCAGCTGCGGCAGTTGGAACGATGATGCTGGTTGCAAGACTTCTGGATGGTATCAGCGATGTCATGATGGGTGGAATCGTTGATAAGACAAGAACAAAATGGGGAAAAGCAAGACCGTGGATCCTGATCAGTGCGCCTGTTATCTGTATCGGTCTGATCCTGACATTTAACGTGCCGGAATCACTTAGCAGCTCGGCAAAACTGATCTATGCGTATATTACATATGTATTTTTGAACTGTATTGCATTTACTGCATACATGATCTCACATACGGCACTTCTGTCACGTGTGACATTAGACGTCAATGACCGTCAGAGTATGACATCCATTAACCAGATCGTCAATAACATTGTACAGCTTATCGTTACCGGATTTACGATTAAGTTCGTAACGGCAGCCGGTTGGAGAAGCGTATCTATCGTGTACGGCCTGCTCACAGCGCTGATGCTTCTGATTTGCTTCTGGGGAGTCAGAGAACATCTGGATATGGATGCAGAGACAGAAGAAGTAAAAGTAGAGACGGTTCCGTTAAAAGAAGCAGTTCCGGCTATTTTAAAGAACAAATATTTCTACCTTGTAGCAGCATTATTTATCCTGGTACTGAGCATTGCGTCAGGCAACGGATCCATGACTGTATATTATTGTGGAAATATTTTAAAAGACATGAACATGATGACACCACTTTCTATGGCACTGACACTTCCGGTTATTATTGGAAACTGTTTTGTACCTGCAATCGTTAAGAAAATGGGACATCAGAAGACACTGATCCTCAGTTCGATCCTGATGCTGGCGGGTTTCCTGATCGTGGCAATTAATCCTTACAGCGGAACACTTGCTATTGTCGGAACAGTCGTAAGAGGATTTGGAAATGGAGCAATCTTCGCTTGTGGATTCGCATTATCGGCTCAGGTTGTTGACTATGGTGAGTGGAAATTCAATGTGCGTTCCGAGGGACTTGTAAACAGCTGTGTAAGCTTTGGACAGAAAGTAGGATTAGGACTTGGAGCAGCTATCGCAAGCTGGATCATCGCAGCCGGCGGATATGTGGGAACTGCAAAAGTACAGACAGCATCTGCCAACTCAGCCATCATCTTTGCATATGTATGGTTTGGAGTAATCCTTGCAGCACTGCTTCTGGTAGTCAGCCTGCTCCTGAACATCGATAAATATGAAGGACAGATCAAGAAAGATCTGGAGCAGAGACACAAAGCGTAAGCAATCATAAAAGAATACCTATAAAAATATTTGAACAAATCAAACAGGCAGGAGAAAAGGACAATGTGTAAATTAGTATTCGATCAAGAAAAATATACAGTAGAAACTGTCACAATGGAGGGACAGACACTTACTTACCGGGCATATGAGGATATTCCGTATGTAACTAATCCGGTTGATGACAAGATGGAGAGACTCAGCATATTTGTACCGGAAGTATTCTACGAAGGAAAATCTGTGAATGGATATAACCTGGAAAATGCACCGATTTTTCTGCCGAATACAATCGGCGGATATATGCCGGGACCACAGGAACGACCGGGAAAGAATATACATGGGAAGACAAATGCAACATTTTTCGCGTTGCTTCATGGATATGTTGTAGTATCTGCGGGAGCGCGTGGAAGAGAGATGGAAGATGCAGACGGAAAGTTCTTAGGCTGTGCACCAGCAGCACTTTGCGATCTGAAAGCAGCGATCCGTTTCCTGCGCCATAATGCAGAGACCATTCCGGGAGATGTGAATAAGATCATTTCCAACGGAACCAGTGCAGGCGGGGCAATGTCTTCTCTTCTTGGGAGCACAGGTGATCATCCGGACTATGAGCCATATTTAAAAGAGCTTGGAGCAGCAGAAGAAAGCGATGCGATCTATGCAGCATCCTGCTATTGTCCGATCACCAATCTGGATCATGCCGACATGGCATATGAGTGGGAATTCTGCGGATTAAATGATTATTCCAAGAAGATCGAGATCCCTCCGCAGGAAGGGGAGACGGATCCGACATTCATCGTGGATGAAGGAACGATGACCGAAGCACAGCAGAAGATGGCAGAAGAATTAAAGTCATTATTCCCGGCTTATGTGAATGGACTTGGTCTGAAAGACACGGCGGGAAATGCACTGGAACTGGATGAGAACGGAGACGGAAACTTCAAAGAATATGTTCTTTCTTATGTGAAGAAATGTGTACAGAAAGAGTATGAAAAAGGCACCGATCTGTCAGGCCTGGACTGGATGACGATCGAAAATGGTACCGTAACAAAAGTGGATTTTGACAAATACATCAGATTCCGTACACGTATGAAAGCGACACCGGCATTTGATAACGTATCTATGGGAACGCCGGAAAATGAGCTGTTCGGAACGCCGGATACAAAATATCGTCACTTCACTGCCTTCAGTAAAGAACACAGTGCAGTGAAAGGAGAACTTGCCGACGGCCAGCAGATCAAGATGATGAATCCGATGAATTATATCGCAGATAACAAAGCAGTAAAAGCAGAACATTTCCGCATCCGTCACGGAGCAGTCGACAGAGATACATCACTGGCAATCTCAGCAATGCTGACGGCCAGCCTTGAGAATCATGGAGTAGACGTAGAACTTCAGTATCCATGGGGCATGCCGCATGCCGGAGACTACGACCTGGAAGAGTTATTCGCATGGATCGATAAGATTTGTGGATAGTGTGAATATGAAAACAGGAAGGACGTATGAAAAAACGAAAGTTTTTTCATACGTCCTTTTGTCATACCATAGTATGCAAGAGATTAATCGGGTTCCAACTTATTAGTATTCCGCCAGCTTCTTGGCGAAGTCCCATAGACATTCTTAAATGCTCTGGAAAAATGTAACTGATTTGGATATCCTACAGCATTCCCGATATCAGCAATAGACAGAGATGTTAACTTCAAAAGTTCGGCAGCTTTTGTCATACGGTAACTAATCAGAAATTCCTGTGGCGATTTTCCGATGGTATCGTGAAATATTTTCCCAAAATAACTCCGGTTCAGACCGCAAAAGGCTGCAATATCTTCAATCGTAATATTGTTCTGGAAATTCTGTTCAATATAAGATAAAGCTTCTTTTATGTAAAAATCCCTGATCTTTCCACTCTGATTCATGCGCACGGTAGCAGCGGAACGCATGAAATAATCTAAAAACAGATATAAATGGCCGATCATATGAAATGGCGACTCGGAAGAAGAACCCGGATGCCGGGCAATATATAGCATTTCGTTCATCATTTCATTGCGAAGGTCTTTTGAACCGGCGTGATAGACCGGATGATCGGGACTGAGTCCGGCGGTAGAAACAATCTCTTTAGCGCGGAGTCCGTCAAATTCAACCCAGGTATATTCCCATGGCAGATCCTGATCTGCAATATAAGTATTGATCTGATTAGGAAATAACATAAAACCCTGTCCGCTTTTTATTTGATATTCTATCGTGTTACCAGAAGAATCATTGGCCATTAAGGTACCGGTGCCGGATATTACATAATGAAAGACATAATGATTTCTGGCAGCAGGTCCGAAAGAATGTGAAGGTTCACACTGTTCCCAGCCGTACTGATACAAACCGATATCTACAAAATTCTCATTTGGAAAAACAGAAAATAAAATGTCACTCATACGACACCTCCTTTTTCATCAGTATATACCAAAATGCTAGATGACTTCAATATATAACGGGAAAAGTTGCATTTTACTATAAAACATATAAAATCAAGATATTTATAGACGCATTATGATATGTTACAATTCATTTGTAATAGATGAAAAGCAAAAACCTGACGATGAAAACAGATAAATATCCCGGGAAAGGTTCAAAATCAGGAAGGAACGGAGTAAAAAGGAGTTTTGGAACATGCATAGGAAGTACAGGAAACTGGTAAGTGCCGGACTGGTTCTTACGATGGCTGGGGCTATGATGCTGCAAGGATGCGGACAGAAAAAAGAGACAGGAAAGACAGAAATAGAACTTGTGCAGTATAAACCGGAAGCAGTAAAAACTTTTGAGAAAATAGAAGAAGAATTCAACCGCACACATGATGATATTCATCTTACGATTGAATCTCCGAATGATGCAATGACTGTTTTGAAGACAAGATTTATTCGAGAGGATAACCCGGATATCATCGGAATCGGAGGAGAGGTAAGCTATTCGAACTTTATTGATTCGGACATGTTGATGGATATCTCAGACTACAAGGGACTGGATGATATCAAAGAAGCATACAAAGAAATTGATAAAAACCTGGAGTTTGTTCCGGAAAAGGGAACTTATGCAGTCCCGTATGCGGCAAATGCAGCAGGAATTCTTTACAACAAAGCAATGTTCGAAGAACATGGATGGAAGATTCCGACAACATGGAATGAACTCATGAGCCTGTGTCAGGAAATGCAGGATGAAGGAATCCAGCCATTTTATTTTGGATTTAAAGATACATGGACCTGCCTTGCACCATGGAATGCGATCGCGGTAGACCTTGCACCGGCAGATGTATGTGCACAGGTGAATCGTGGAAAGACAACATTTTCGAAAGAATATAAAGAAGTAGCGGAACGTATGCTGGAACTACTTCCGTATGGACCGGATGACCCGTTTGCATATGATTACAACGGAGCATGTACAGCATTTGCAAAAGGTGAATCTGCAATGTATACAATCGGAAGTTACGCAATTCCACAGATCCAGACGGTGAATCCGGATATGGAGATTGATTCGTTTGTAATGCCGGCAAGTAATAACACGGAAGAAAATCAGTTGAACTCAGGAATAGATCTTCAGTTCTGCGTCATGAAAGACTGCAAGAACAAAGAGGCAGCATATGAAGTGTTAGATTTTCTATTGAAAGATGAAAACGTACAGGCGTATCTGGACGATCAGAAAGCAGTCCCTTGTAAAGAAGGAGATTTTGAACTGGCATCAACACTTGATGGAATGAAAAAATACATAAAAGAAGGAAAGATGTCTGATTTCCAGGATCATTATTATCCATCGGAAATGGCGGTAGACGCACAGATCCAGACATTTCTGATGAAAAAAGATCCAAAAGCATTTCTTAAAAAATTCGATACAGACTGGGTAAGATACAATCGTGATATTATCCGTAAAGTTGAGGATTACGAGAAATCTCATAATAACTAAGAGAAAAAAGTTACTGGTAATACGGAAATTCAAGGAGTTAGTACGATGAAAAAGAATAAATTAAATGATAGAAAGCGGACATTTCTTCTGATCACGATTCCGATTGTTGCATTATTTTTCTGCTTCAATACGCTGCCGCTGATCAAAGGAGTGATCTATAGTTTTACCAACTTTAAAGGTTATGGAAGTTATGACTGGGTAGGACTTCGGAATTATAAGGATCTGTTTACGGATTCCAGAGTCGGAGGCTCCTATATCTTTACATTTAAACTGGCAATTGCGGCGACAATCCTGACAAATGTACTGAGTCTTCTGATGGCACTCGGATTGAACAGTAAGATTAAGTTCAAAAGTGCACTAAGGGGTGCATATTTTATCCCGAATGTACTGGGAGCACTGGTGGTAGGATATATTTTCAACTACTTCTTTACTTATATTCTTCCGGCGTTTGGAAAAATGATCGGAAGTGAGACATTTAGCTCCAGTATGCTTTCGAATACAAAGCTTGCATGGATTGCAATCGTGATCGTGTGTGCATGGCAGTCGATCGCAATGAATACAATCATTTATATTTCGGGACTTCAGACGGTTCCGGAGGATGTGTATGAAGCAGGAGCCATTGACGGTGCCACAGGATGGAAGAAATTCAAGAACCTGACATTTCCACTTATCATTCCATTTTTCTCTATCAATATGGTTCTGAGTGTGAAAAACTTCCTGATGGTATTCGACCAGATCATGGCATTGACCAAAGGTGGTCCTGCCCAGAGTACAGAATCTATTTCATACCTGATCTATAATAACGGAATGAGCGGCGGTCAGTTCGGATTCCAGAGTGCGAATGCAGTCATTTTCTTTATTGTGATCGTAGTGATCTCGGTAGCACAGATGACCATCACCGGTAAGAAGGAGGAACAGTTGTAATGAAAAAAGTTGGGAAAGAAAGAATAAACTGGCCTGTAACGATTCTTTTGATCGCAGGGGTGATCACTGTCATATTTCCGTTATATATGACCGTTGTCATTGCACTGAAGAAGCCTTCGGAGATGACAAATGATATTGCGGGAATATTATCGCTTCCAAAGCATTTCAGCTTGAGTAATTTTGCAGAGGCAATGAAAGTAACGGATTTCTGGAATTCACTGGGAAACAGCCTGCTGATCACGATCGTGACGGTAGTGTTTGCCATTCTGATCCACTCACTGCTTGGATATGCAATTGCACGAAATAAGGCACATAGCAAATTTTATAAATTCATTTATTTTTACGTTGTCAGCGGTATGTTCGTACCATTTGCAATCCTGATGATGCCGGTGGTAAAACAGACGGCGCAGATGGGACTTGCGAACAGAGCCGGAGTTATTATCTTATATCTGGTCTTTTATATGCCGATGAATGTGCTTTTGTATTCCGGATATCTGACGAATATTCCGATGGCACTGGAAGAAGCAGCATGTGTGGACGGAGCAAGTACATGGACAACTTATTGGAAAATTATCTTTCCAATTATGAAACCAATGCATGCGACAGTAGCGGTTCTGACAGCACTCGGAACATGGAATGATGTAATGACACCGTTGGTTATCATGTCAGGAACCGGAAAGAATACATTGCCGCTTGCACAGCTTAATTTCCAGACACAGTTTGGAACGAACTACAATCTGGCATTTGCTTCGTACCTGCTGGCACTTCTGCCAATCCTGATCTTTTATCTGATCTGTCAGAAACATATTCTGAATGGCGTGGTGAATGGAGCCGTAAAATAATCGGAATGCAAATAGAACTTGAGACATAAAAAGGAGACAAAGAAATGGGAATTGTTTACTGTGAAGCAGACAGGACATTTACAATACAGACAAAAAATACAACATATCAGATGCAGGTAGACCGTTTTGGATTCCTTCTTCATCTGTATTATGGAAAGAAGACAGATGGAAGCTGTATGGATTATCTTCTGACATATTATGACAGAGGATTTTCAGGCAATCCGTATGATGCCGGAAGTGACAGAACCTATTCGATGGATGCACTTCCTCAGGAGTATCCGTGTTACGGAACCGGGGATTACAGAAGTGTGGCTCTGATAATTGAAAATGCAGACGGAAGTACAGCGTGTGATCTTCGATACCGTTCACATCAGATTTCTAATGGAAAATATAAGATTCCGGGACTTCCGGCAGTCTATGCGGAAGAGACAGAAAGTCAGACACTTGAGATTACAATGGAAGATGTGGTTACAGGAGTAGAAGTAACACTTCTGTATGGTGTACTTCCGGACTATGATGTGATCACCAGAAGTGCAAAGATTGCTTATCATGGCGATGGAAAGATTTTTATCCAGAAAGCACAGTCTGCGTGTCTTGATTTTCTTTATGGTAAATATGATCTTCTGACATTTTACGGAAGACATGCGATGGAAAGAAGGATGCAGAGAGAACCAGTTACGCATGGAAGCCATGTGATCGGAAGTGTAAGAGGAACTTCAAGCCATCAGTATAATCCGATGATGATCCTTGCAGATGAACATACAACAGACAGCTGCGGAAACTGCTATGCAATGTCATTTGTGTATAGTGGGAATTTTAAGGGAGAGGCATTGAAAGACCAGTTCGGTCAGACACGTGCACTTCTTGGCCTGCAGGATGAGATGTTTTCTTATCCGCTTGAAACAGGATCGGTGTTTTATACACCGGAAGTGCTCCTGTCATTCTCGGGAAGTGGAATGAACCAGCTTTCGCAGAATCTGCACCGCTGTATCAGACAGCATATCTGCAGAGGAAAGTATAAAGAAAGTATCCGTCCGATCCTGGTGAACAGCTGGGAAGCAGCGTACTTTGATTTTGACGGCGATACCTTATATGAATTGGCAAAAGAAGCAAAGAATGTAGGCATTGATATGCTGGTGCTGGATGACGGATGGTTTGGAAAACGTGATGATGATAACAGCGGTCTTGGTGACTGGTTTGTTAATGAGAAGAAGCTTGGCGGAACACTGGGAAGTCTGATACAGAAGATCAATGATCTTGGGGTAAAATTCGGAATCTGGATAGAGCCGGAGATGATCTCAGAAGACAGTGATCTGTACAGAGAACATCCGGATTGGGCACTTACAATCCCGGGAAGAAATCCGGTTCATGCAAGAAACCAACTGGTGTTGGATTTCTCCAGAAAGGAAGTTGTAGACCATATATTTGATCAGATCTGCAAAGTATTGGACCAGGGAAATATTGAGTATGTGAAATGGGATATGAACCGTAGTCTGATGGATGTATTTTCGAGGGGAACGAAAGATCAGGGCAGGGTTATGTATGATTATGTTATTGGTCTGTATGACTTCCTGGAAAGAATCGTAACCAGATATCCAGATCTGCTGATCGAAGGATGCAGTGGCGGCGGCGGAAGATTTGACGCCGGAATGATGTATTATACGCCACAGATCTGGTGCAGTGATAATACAGATGCATTGGACAGATTACAGATCCAGTATGGTACATCGTTTGGCTATCCGATATCCGCTGTAGGTTCACATGTATCGGCAGTACCGAATCATCAGACAGGAAGAATTACATCTCTGCATACCAGAGGAGTAGTGGCAATGGCTGGAACATTTGGATATGAACTGAATCTCGGAAAACTTTCTGAAGAAGAAAAAGAAGAGATCCGGTCACAGGTAGAAGAATACCGGAAGTTCGCACCGCTGATCCAGACGGGACTTTATTACCGTTTGTCTGATCCGTCGAAGGAAGAATATGCAGCATGGGCATTCGTATCAGAAGATCAGAAAGAAGTACTGCTGAATGTAGTGATGCAGGAGATTCATGGAAATATGACTGTGAATTATGTAAACCTTCAGGGATTGAAATGCAGTGCGGTTTATCGTGATACGGAAACAGGAAAGACTTATAATGGCGCAGCACTTATGGAAGCAGGAATCCCGATGCCTGTAGAGATGGGAGAATTCAAGGCGTACCAGATGCATCTGGTGGGAGAAGAATAGAATACAAGAACCTGTAAATGCAGGAGAAGTTGCTGACAAGCAGTTTCTTCTGCATTTTTTACAGGAAAATAATGCATAGGAAGATTCTTTAGAGGAAGGAACAAAAGAAAATGGAAAAAAGAGAAAAGAAAAATGACAGTATCTTCCGGAAACCGGTCATTAGGTGATGACAACATTTTATCCGTATCAGTGGGATCTGAATTATCGTAATCCGAGAGTATTTAATGAGATGATATATAACTTTCTGTATCTGACAAATCAGGGGATAGATATTGTACGAATCGATGCGGTGCCGTATATCTGGAAAGAACTTGGAACTACATGTAGAAATCTGAAACAGGTGTATACAATTGTCCGTATGATGCGCATGATAGCAGAAATTGTATGCCCGGGTGTTTTGCTTCTGGGAGAGGTTGTAATGGAACCCGAAAAAGTTGTGCCGTATTTTGGAACGGTTGAAAAGCCGGAATGTCATATGCTTTATAATGTGACGACTATGGCAACGACCTGGGACAGGTGAACGATTATAGTTATAAGAACGATCCGGAAAAATGTGCTGATTCAAGATATATCCACCGGGGAAAGTTACCGTGGGAACTCGCTGAGGATAAGGAAGATGTCACAACGGTTCAGGGAAACATATTTCAGACACTTGACCGGTTGGAAAAGATTCGCAGACAGGAGATAACATTTGATAAAGATGCAGATGTGTATACATATGATGTACATGACGACAGTATCCTGTGTGTATTGCGGGAATATAAAGGGAGAAGATTCTTTGGAATATTCAACTTCAGCAATCAGGAGAAGACAGCATGGATGCAGGAAAAAGGGATGTACCGTAATCTGTTGACGGGTGAAAAGACAGAATTGAAAGATATAAGATTAAGTGGATATGAGTTCCTTTGGTATGGAAACTAAAATTGTGTGTGTTTCCATTTATATATTTATACATATTTCATTTTTTATTGCTATTAATCTCCGTAAAATTATTGTATAATGAGGAATAATCGCTACAGTTTACACACCAGAGTATGTCTGAAAAGACCTGAATTGTAGTGGAAAGTTAGGAAATAAGTTCATACGTGGGAGGAATCATGAAAGAACCAACGTTAGGTAATCCGCAGAACACGATAGAAGTTCTGCAGAAATATAATTTTTCATTTCAGAAAAAGTTCGGTCAGAATTTCCTGATCGATACGCATGTATTAGATAAGATCATACAGTCGGCAAATATCACGAAGGATGATATGGTACTGGAGATCGGACCGGGAATCGGTACGATGACGCAGTATCTGGCGCAGGCGGCGGGCAAAGTGATTGCAGTGGAGATCGATAAGAACCTGATCCCGATCCTGGAGGATACATTAAGCGGATATGACAATGTACGTGTCATCAATGAAGATGTATTGAAGCTGGATCTTAAGAAGCTTGCAGACGAAGAGAACAACGGAAAGCCGGTCAAAGTGGTGGCGAACCTGCCATATTATATTACGACGCCGATCATCATGGGACTTTTTGAAAATGAGGTTCCGGTAGAGAGTATCACTGTCATGGTGCAGAAAGAAGTTGCGGACCGTATGCAGACCGGACCGGGTAATAAGGACTATGGCGCACTGTCATTAGCAGTACAGTATTATGCCGACCCGTATATTGTGGCAAATGTTCCGCCGAATTGTTTCATGCCGAGACCGAAGGTAGGATCAGCGGTTATACGCTTGACCTGTCATCAGGAGAAACCGGTACAGGTGCAGGATGAGAAGCTGATGTTCAACATCATCCGTGCATCTTTCAACCAGAGAAGGAAGACACTGGCGAACGGTCTGAAGAATGCGGCGACATTAGATTTTACAAAAGAAGAAGTGGAAGCAGCGATTGATGCACTTGGAAAGGGTGCAAGTGTGAGAGGTGAGACACTGACACTGGAAGAATTCGCAAGATTGAGTGATTTATTATCTCCATATAAGAAAGGATGATGACGATGGACAGAAAAGAAGGGCAGACACTATTTGAGGTAACACCGGAAATCAGCCATTTTGCAGAACTTTGCGAGAAGAATAATGCGATAGACAAAGAGCTGTATACGAAGTACGAAGTCAAACGGGGACTCCGTGACCTGAACGGAAAAGGTGTCCTTGCGGGACTTACGAACATTTCCGATGTATGTGCGAAGAAGATCGTGAACGGAGAGGAAGTGCCATGTGCAGGAAATCTTTACTATCGCGGCTACAATATCAAAGATCTGGTGCAGGGGTTTCTGAAAGATAAGCACTATGGATTTGAGGAAATCGCCTATCTGCTGTTATTCGGTGAACTTCCGGATAAGACGCAGCTGCAGACATTTCATGAGACACTGGTGGAAAGACGGACATTGCCGCCGACATTTGTCCGTGATGTGATCATGAAAGCGCCAAGCCGTGACATGATGAACAGCCTGTCGAGATCGATCTTAAGCCTGTACACGTATGATCCTCATGCAGACGATACGTCGATTCCAAATGTACTGCGTCAGTGCCTGAATCTGATCAGTCAGTTCCCGATGCTGATGGTCTATGGTTATCATGCATATAATTACCGTATGGGAGAAGATCTCTTCATCTATGCACCGTCACCGGAATTATCAACAGCAGAGAATATACTGATGATGCTGCGTGAGAATAAGAAATATACGAAATTAGAGGCAAAGATCCTGGATATGGCACTTGTCCTTCATATGGATCACGGCGGCGGTAACAATTCTACATTTACAACGCATGTGGTAACATCATCCGGAACGGATACGTATTCGACGATCGTGGCTGCTATGGCATCCTTAAAAGGACCAAAGCACGGGGGAGCAAATGTCAAAGTAACCCAGATGTTTGACGATATGATGGAAAAAGTCAGTGACTGGGAAGATGATGATGAGGTACGCCGGTATCTGACCGATTTATTGGATAAGAAGGCATTTGACCGGAAAGGACTGATCTACGGAATGGGGCATGCAATCTATTCTGTATCTGACCCGAGAGCCGATATTTTTAAGAAGTTCGTTAAGCAGCTTGCAAGAGAAAAGGGCTGTGAGAAGGAATATGCACTGTATGAAAAGGTAGAGCACATGGCACCGGAGGTCATCGCAGAAAAGCGTAAGATATACAAAGGTGTAAATGCGAATGTCGATTTCTACAGCGGACTTGTATATAGTATGTTGGATCTTCCACCGTCACTTTATACACCGATCTTTGCGGCAGCGCGTATCGTCGGATGGAGTGCACACCGTCTGGAAGAGCTTAAGAATGTAGATAAGATCATTCGTCCGGCGTACAAACCGTTGGCCGAATACAAAGAGTATGTCAGAATGGATGAAAGATGATGAAGCATGAATTTTATTATACATCCAGAGATTCCGTGACAAAGATCCATGCGATCGAATGGCTTCCGGATAGAGATATAAAAGGTGTCTTACAGATATGTCATGGAATGGTGGAGTATATTGACCGTTATGATGAATTTGCCGAATTTATGTCGGAGCACGGATATTATGTAGTCGGACATGATCATCTGGGACATGGGAAATCCATACAGACAGAAGCTGATCTGGGATATTTTGATGAACGGAAAGGTAATCAGTATGTGATCGGAGATATTTATCAGCTGCAGGAGATGACACGGAAAAAATATCCGGATGTGCCGTATTTTATGCTGGGGCACAGTATGGGGTCATTCCTGTTGAGACAGTATCTGACGATGTATGCGGAAGGCCTTGCGGGAGTTGTCATTATGGGAACCGGTCATCAGGGAATGCTGACGCTTTGTGCGGGAAGGATGATCTGCAGGATCATCGCAGCGTTCAAAGGATGGAAATACAGAAGTACATTTGTGGATAATCTGAGCTTTGGAGGTTTCAATAAGAAATTTGAACCTGGTGAGACATCGAAGGAATGGATCACATCCGACAAGAAGAAAAGGGATGAATATGTGCGGGATCCGCTGTGTTCCTATACATTTACACTGGGAGCCTATTATCAGATGTTTGCCGGTATGAAGGTTCTGGTACGGAAAGGAAGTATGAAACGGATTCCGAAGACGCTTCCGGTGCTCTTTACGGCAGGATCCGATGACCCGGTAGGGGCTTTCGGAAAGAATGTGATCAGAGTCTATGAGAAATATAAAGATGCCGGGATAAAAGATGTGTCGATCCATCTGTATAAGGGCGACCGTCATGAGATATTGAATGAAGTAGACCGTCAGAATGTGTATCAGGATATCCTGGCGTGGATCGAGGAAAAAAATCGCAGATAAAACTGTTAAATGAATAAAATGTGGAAGAAAAATCCGCACAAATTGAGGAAATGTTAAGATTTTCAGTGTCTGTGCGGATTTTTTATACCAAAGTATGCAAGATATGAAATCTGAAATTCCAATTTACCTCCAGCTCCGCAACCAGATCGTAAAGGGTATTGGAAAAGGAGAATTTGAAGAAGGCGAACTTCTTCCAACCGTCCGACAGATGGCAGCAGTTTTAAGATCACATCCGGTTACACCAATACGGAGAAAAAGAGGATATAAAATCCGTAAAATTATTAAAAAATGGGCTTCCGAAGGAACATTTTAGTAAAACCAATGGTTCGGCTGATGAAAAACAGTTGCTTGGAAAATTTGACGGAGCAGAATCGGGAAAATGCCGGATGTATGTGTGGCTGGAACAATCAGAAGTCATACAGATTAAGACAAAGAAATATACGGTATTCATGAATAATAAGGATAAAGACCAGACGACTGCCTGGTATGAACAATTAAAAAAAGCGGAGCCATAAAAGCATCCGCAGAAATTACCGGTAAAATGGACCGCCAGAAGTGACCTTCTGGTGGCCTTTACTTTATGAGGGGGGCGATAGTTGTTATCCAACTATCTTTTTCTATTATAATCAAAAAATGTGTACAAAGTATGTTCATTTTATAAAAATGTGATATTTGTTGTTAAAACCACATTTTAGAACGAAAAAAGTATTATAGTAAGAGACAAGGGAAAAATGTTATTGAGGAATACAATAACAAATAGGATAAAAGAAAGGACTAATAGATATGAGTATGATCAAAAATATCAGTAAAGCAGAAGTATTAGTATTAAAAGATCAGGTAGCTTACCAGGAAGGACAGGTAGTCAGCAAAACACTGGCGCAGAACGATGCATTAAGTGTTACATTATTCTCTTTTGACAAAGGAGAAGAGATCAGTACACATGAATCAGGCGGGGATGCATTTGTAACCTGTCTTGACGGAGTAGGTGAGATTACGATCGATGGCGAAAAATATGAGTTACATGAAGGGGAATCAATTATTATGCCGGCAAAGCATCCACATGCAGTGCACGGAAAAGAGCAGTTTAAGATGCTGCTTGTCGTTGTATTTTAATAAAAATATGTAAACAGTGTGGCTTGTGATCTGTTTTATTAAAAAAGCGCAACAAAAAACTCTCCGGAACGGAGAGTTTTTTGTTGTTGTTATAATTACTAAAGGAATGAGAGTAAAGTGTACACCGAAGAGTGATTTCGGTGTGTTACTTTATGAGGGGGGTGATAGTTGTTGTTCATCAACTATCTGACATTTAGTATAAATGGAAAATATGTCTAAAATATGTTAAAAGCATAAAAGAATTCGAAAAAATCTTAAGTAAAAATGAAGCATATAAAAACAGAATCTAAACAGGAACAAAATCAGAGGCAGAAATGGCAGTTTTTCGTAAATGAGCAGTTATTATATCAAAAAATTCACTGGATGTCGGCTTAAGATGCAGTGGACGCAAAGCAATCTTTTCGAGGAGGGATTTATTGCCATGCTCCCAACAGACCTTTATAACGGTGCGGATATTCCGTTCAACGCTATAGCTGGTAGTATTATAATGACGTGCAATGTCTGGATAAAGATACTTACTGACGAAAAGGAGGTAATTTTCATCAGACAGACAAAGGCGTGTCCCATAAATTAAATATGCATATCCCCGATAAGTAGCGCCAATGCCAAGAGACCGGATAAGATATTCTATTTCTGGTTCATGCATAATACTTTCATCTTCTTTCTAAGTTAATTTTTAATATTTAAAATGTAACGGTTAAAAAAGAAATGTTTGCAGTATGAAAAAATATTAAAAAGATATCCATATCTATTATATAAAAAATCTGCTTAAGAAAAATATAGTTTATTATTTTTTGACGAAATATTAACACTCTGCATATCTCTGATAAAGTGGGCGGAAAGGAATAATTTCATAATATCTTAAGAAATTACAGAAACAGTACTTAAAAATTGGCTGGTATTCTTGTATATTATAAGGGAGGTGATGAATTATGTACAACATACTGGTATGTGATGATGATAAAGAAATCGTAGAGGCGATAGAAATCTATTTGTCGCAGGAAGGATATAAAGTATTAAAAGCTTACGACGGTGAGGAAGCATTGAAGCTTTTGGATAAGCATAAAGTGGATCTTCTGATCATTGATGTGATGATGCCAAGATTGGATGGAATCCGCGCAACGTTAAAAATCCGGGAAAAACAGAATATGCCGATCATTATTCTGTCTGCAAAGTCAGAGGATGCCGATAAGATCCTCGGACTGAATGTAGGAGCCGATGATTATATGACCAAGCCATTTAATCCACTGGAACTGACTGCAAGGGTAAAATCACAGCTTCGCAGATATACACAGCTTGGAAGTACAGTGGAAAAAGAGAATCAGGCAGTTTATACCGTGGGAGGACTTATGATCGATGACGATCAGAAAGAAATTACGGTTGACGGAGAGCCGGTGAAACTGACACCGATCGAATACAACATTTTATTGTTACTGGTAAAAAATCAGGGGAAAGTATTTTCTATTGACCAGATATACGAAAGTATCTGGAATGAAGATGCTATCGGAGTAGATAATACGGTAGCTGTACATATCCGTCATATCAGAGAGAAGATCGAGATTAATCCAAAGGAACCAAGGTATCTGAAGGTGGTCTGGGGTGTCGGATATAAGATAGAAAAGCTTTAGGAAGGGGTATATATGAAGAAATGGTACCGAATGCCCAAAGCAAAATTGTTTTTGATAGTGGGGGCACACGTACTGGCCGTTATCGGAGTATTATGTTTACTGTGGGCAACACGTTATCCGATACTGACACAGGAACTGTTCACTGCGGATGCGGCGAAGAGTTATGAAGAAAGCAATGCATTTGCCGATTCCGTGGCGAATGAAAATTATAATATACTGGATGAGATCCGGTATCAGACCTTATATGATACAGATGGCAAATATGATCCGGATAAGATCGTAGATGTGGCAAAATACGAAGATACCGGTGAGATAACAGGAAAAGATGAAACAGGCCTGTCGTTCCGTCTGGGAGATCTGTATTCCTGGGGAAAATTAATCTCGGAATCGATGATGGATTATGATGCGGCCAGGAGCAAATTAGATAAACAGGACTGTATTATCGTATGTAAACGTTCAGACGGAACTTATCATTATTTCCATTACAAAGATTTTAAACAGATGATCGATTACGGAGAGCTGTCATTTGTAATTACCGGAGACAGTTCTGCGGATGATATTCTGACAGAACTAAAGCAGGGAGAGTATCAGGAGAGCAACAGTGGGGAATCCAGATTCCGGGGACTTCAGGATATCGATGGAAAGATTGCCTATATCAATTGCTGGAATTATGATGGTGAAAGAGTTGTCGGGGATTATAAGACGGTAAATGGAGAGACGGTACTTCAGCTTGTGAACAATTCAAAAGAATGGAATGGCAAGCTGAATGAAGCGTACAGAATGATAAATAATTCAGCCGAAACGATCTATTCTGACGTTGATAATTATGCGGTAGCTCAGAATCAGTATCAGGAAGGCAATACGAACATAACGTATCTGTATGTTAATCTGGACAACAAGACGGTCATTACGAATAAGAAAAAATATCAGAACTTTGACAATTACAAAGAGAACCTGAAAAAAATGAAAAAATCAGGAAAATATGTAATCGTAAGACCAAAGCTTGCAGATTATGAAAGCAATATTGAAAAAGCCGGTAAAGGGGATTCGATAGCACAGAAGTGGCAGGAGACAGTGGCCGGTTATGTCGATGCGTCAGATTATATATATGTCTCTGTTGTAGATACGGATTATCCTGTAAAAGATAATTTTTATGAACAGGATGAGATCTTTACAAGGTACGGGGCCGGAGCCAAAGTGGCCGGAATACTGGGAATGGCGGCTGTAGCGGCATATCTTGTCATTCTTGTATTTCTTACGATCGGAGCCGGAAAAGTTAAAGAAGACGAAGAAGTGTATCTTATGAAATTTGATCACATTAAGACAGAACTGGCAGCTGCAAGTGTGCTGTTACTCTGGGCGGTGGTTGCGCTGATAGGAGTAAAGGCCGGGGCATTTACATGGCAGAATGCAAGTGGAGAGACGATCTATATGGAGAATGTGGAGTCGTATCTGCCGGGAATAGTGGTTGGAAGTGTGGAGGCATTGTATACCTGCGCAATGTTTCTTTTCGGATAT
This sequence comes from Dorea sp. MB18-49, assembly GCF_023669465.1. Lineage (NCBI taxonomy): Bacteria > Bacillati > Bacillota > Clostridia > Lachnospirales > Lachnospiraceae > Dorea > Dorea sp. MB18-49. Next base: position 18,079 of record NZ_JAMOYX010000003.1, on the reverse strand, counting down.
TTGAGTCTGGTGAGAAGAATCAAGGCGGGAACGGTATGGAAGAACAGTGTGCTCAGATGGCTTTTGATCTTCGTAAAAGAAATGTTCCAGAATATCCGTCATCTGTGGAAATCTATTATGGGATTTGCAATCTTCTTCATGATCCACTGGCTTACGTACGTATTTGGATCAGCGGGAAGTAGTATCTGGCTCAGCAACCGGTTATGGGCGGTCATTCTGTTGATCATAGATGTTGCAGCATTTATCTGGATGGTACAGAAAGCGAAAGGAACCGGAAAGATCAAGACCGGGATCGAGAAGATCGCCGGCGGGGAAGTGGATTATCAGATCCCGGTAAATGGATTGCTGGCAGAGCATAAAGAAATTGCAGAAAAGGTGAATTCCATCGGCGAAGGTCTGGAAGCGGCGCTCGCAAAGAGCATGAAAAGTGAACGCCTGAAGACAGATCTTATCACGAATGTATCGCATGATATTAAGACGCCGCTTACATCTATCATTAATTATGTGGAATTGTTAAAGCAGGAGGACCTTAAGGATCCGAAGATCCAACGCTACATTGAAGTGCTGGAACAGAAATCACAGCGGCTTAAGACACTGACGGAAGATGTGGTGGAAGCTTCAAAAGTAAGCTCCGGCAATATCACACTGGAGTTCATGAATCTGAATCTGGTAGAAATGATCCAGCAGACGAGCGGAGAGTTTGAAGAAAAATTCAAGGCGCGTGATCTGGAGGAAGTGATGAACCTTCCGAATGAGGAGGTTGTAATCCGCGCAGACGGAAGACGGTTGTGGAGAGTGCTGTCTAATATATATAACAATGCGGCAAAATACGCAATGCAAGGAACAAGAGTCTATGCTGATCTTGAAAAGAAAGATGGTATGGCATATTTCAGCCTTAAGAATGTATCCGAGCAGCCGCTAAATATCTCAGCTGACGAACTGACGGAACGTTTCATACGCGGAGATGTATCAAGAAGTACGGAAGGCAGCGGACTTGGACTGTCTATCGCACAGTCGCTGACAGAAATGCAGGGCGGGACATTTGAATTGTATCTGGATGGAGATTTGTTTAAAGTAACGATAAAATTTCCGATTTCATAGTCTGGGCCGGAGGATTTTTTAAAATCCTCCGGCCCAAACTGTATTTACCGTTGTCCCTTTTTCGCAAATTCTACGGAACCATTAATAAAATTGCCATTTACGCTACTTGCGCTACTGTCTAAAAAACAGTAGAATATAATATTATGAATGAATTAAGCAAATTATTACAGGAAAATTTAAATATAGAATTTATATCAGCAACGCTGAGTAACCCGAAGAATAAAGACGGTGTACAAAAAGTGAAAGTAAGACCGATCCTGAAAAAAGATGTCCTTTATTTTCAGCTCGAGTCATTCCGGAATAATCAGGCGTTTCACGAGAATGTGGAGGAGAAAAAAGCTTGTGAAATACTTCTTAAGTATATGGAAAATATGCGCCAGATGCAGATGGAGACACAAAGAGCAGCTTATACAATTCTTGTAAGCAAAAAGGGAAAAGTAACAATAAAAAGCAAGATGAAAAAAGGCGAAAAGAAGCAGATTAATATGAGCCACGACCGCAAGAAGAAGTATGTACTGGAAGAGGGAGTCCCGGTACCATTTCTTCAGGATCTTGGTGTTATGACACAGGATGGAAAGATCGTGCATGCGAAATTCGACAAATTCCGGCAGATCAACCGGTTCCTGGAATTTATCGAGGATATATTGCCGGAGCTTGATAAGGGAAGAGAACTTACAATCCTGGATTTTGGCTGTGGTAAATCTTATCTCACATTTGCCATGTATTATTATCTGCATGAATTGAAAGAATATGACATAAGAATCATAGGACTGGATCTGAAGAAAGATGTGATCCGTCATTGTAATGAATTAAGTGAAAAATATGGCTATGAAAAGCTGAGATTTCTGGAGGGTGACATTGCGGATTATACCGGTGTCAATAAGGTAGATATGGTGGTAACCCTGCATGCCTGCGATACCGCAACCGATTATGCGTTGGCAAAAGCCGTGGGATGGGATGCGAAAGTGATCTTATCGGTACCATGCTGCCAGCATGAACTGAACCGTCAGATAAAAAATGAGATATTAGAACCAATATTAAAATACGGGCTTCTGAAAGAACGTATGGCAGCACTTATCACAGATGGCTTAAGAGCACAGTATCTGGAGCGTGAGGGGTATGAAGCGCAGATACTGGAATTTATAGATATGGAGCATACACCAAAGAATATCCTGATACGTGCAGTAAAGAAGCGGCATGCCAAAGAAGACAATAATATAGAGGCTTCCATCAAGAGATGTGAAGCAGCACTCCGGGTATCACCGACACTGGGACGTCTGTTGGACGGGTTCGCCACGGAGTCCGCAAATTCAGAGAAAGATCATCCGGAGAAAGAGGATAAAGAGGGAGTATAAATGACATTGACTTTAAAAAAAAGGTTAAAGAATGCAGGAATCCTGACTGCAGTATTTATCGTAGCTGTCATTATATTCAGCTACGTGACAAATAAGGGGAATGACAATATGACGGCCGATATGGGAGCCGCAACATTTCCACAGATATCATTTTCTTATGGAGAATATAAGATCAATACACTGACAGGTTATGCAAAACGCATGGATATATCCTCTATGCACAACACGATCACACCGGTAGCGAACCAGAGCCTGGATGTAAACGTAGAAGCATATGGGAATAAATTCACGGGAGCCAGCTACAAAGTCTATACGATGGACGGTACAAGCCAGCTGGAACATAAGAAGATTAAAAAGGTGGGAAAAGGATTTACCCTGGATCTGAGCGGGAAAAAAGTACTGGATGAAGAGCGGATCCTGGAAGTCCGCCTGAACAGAAATGGTGCGGATCCGGTATATTTCTATACCCGTATCGTCAGTGATGAAGATGCACATGTTACAGAATGCCTGAATTACATCAGCGATTATCATGAAAATGCACTTGGCAAGGTGGAAAATGCAGGCGTCGGAGCAGCGCTTGAACCGACTGATGATGCGGACAACACCACACTTCAGCACGTGACGATTAATTCGAATTATGAACAGGTCACATGGGGCAGTCTGAAACCACAGGTAGAACAGGGAGAACGCTGGAGCATCAAGGAACTGAACAGTACCTGTATGTCGGTACAGCTGCAATACCGGGTAAGCTGCAAAGGAGAAGAGAATGAGGCAGACCGCTATGCGGTCAAAGAGTTTTTCCGCGTAAGATATATTGCAGATGCCAAGAAAACCTATCTTCTGGATTACGATCGGACAATGGAACAGATCTTCGACGCGACACAGAAGGTTCTGAATGAGAAAGGAATCATCCTCGGCATCGCGCCTGCAAATCTGTCTTATAAGGTGAATAAAGATGGTACGATCGTATCATTTGTAGAGGCAAATGAACTCTGGAATTATAACAAAGATTCAGACGAGATTTCACTGGTATTTGGTTTCGCAGATGCGGAGAATACAGATGTGAGAAATATGGTGTCAGATCATAAGATCAAGCTTCTTAAGGTAGATGCCAAAGGCAATACAACCTTCCTGGTGTCCGGTTATATGGACCGCGGCGAGCACGAAGGAGAAGTGGGAGTAGCTGTCTATTATTATGATATAGAGAAGAATTCAGTGGAAGAGAAAGTATTTATTTCCACAAATAAATCATATGCACAGGCAGAAAGTGAACTCGGAGAGATGTCATATTACGATGCGAAAACGGATATGCTGTACACAATGGTAGACGGCACCCTTTATCAGTATAGCGTCGAAGATGCCGAGAAGAAAGCACTGGTCAAAGGACTGGATGCACAGCAGTATGTTGTGTCGGAAGACGGAAGTCTGATCGCATATCAGGCAAACGGAGATCTTGAGACCGCAACAAAAGTGACAATCCTGAATGTAGAGACAGGAAAGAAGCAGAAAGTAACCTGCGGAAAAGGAGAATGCATCCGCCCACTTGGATTTGTCAGAAGTGATTTTGTATATGGAGTTGCCAAGACAGAGGATATAGGAAATACCGTATCCGGAGAGGCAACCGTTCCAATGTACAAACTGGAGATCCGGAATCAAAAAGGAAAAGTGATCAAAAAATATCAGACAGACGGCATTTATATTCTGAGTGCATCATTCGATGAAGATATGATCACGCTGGAACGTGCATCGAAAGACGGAGATACTTATACAGCAACAGCACCGGATTATATTACGAATAATGAACAGAAGACCAAGAGCAATATTGCACTGGAAACTTATGCAACAGACCTGAAACAGACACAGGTAAGACTGACGTATAACGACGGAATCGCAGACAAAGAACCAAAAGTGCTCAAGCCAAAACAGATTCTGTTCGAAAGACCACAGACAATCACATTTTCCGATAAAGACGCACCGGAGAAATATTATGTCTATGGACATGGTGATATACAGGGCGTATATACAAAGGCCGGAGACGCGATCAAGAAAGCAAATGATTACAATGGTGTGGTAGTCGATTCATCCCAGAATTATGTATGGGAGCGCGGTAACCGCAATCTGCAGTATTCGATCACCGATAAAGATGATGTGTTAAATACAATCAAAGACCGCCTGAAGAATCAGGAAAAACCGATTGATATCTTAAAAGATGTCAATAACGGCGAGGCTTACGACCTGACAGGATGTACGACGGAAGAGATTCTGTACATCATCAACCAGGGCCGTCCGGTCATTGCAATGCTGGATTCGCAGAATGCCGTCATTCTGGTGGGATACAGCGATACAAATGTTGTGTATGAAGATCTGAATGACAGTACAAGACACAGCGTGAAGTATGAAGAGATGGATCAGATGACGTCCGGAAGCGGTAATACGTATATTGGATAATAGAGAATACAGAATGAATAATAAAAAAGAGCGTGTGAAAAAACTTTTGTTTTTTCACACGCCACTTTTTTAGGCTGTACGGAAAAGCGTACTCTTATATTTCTTCAATGCCCCATACACGATCAGACCAAGAACGGTGCAGGAAATCACCTCACCAATTCCGACTGTCAGCATCATAAACGGAATAGGAAGTGTTACACCATAACCGTAACGCAGTACGAACGGAACGATGATGATATTCGAAATGATTGGTGGAAATGTTGCGACAACTGGTTTCTGCTCACGCAGTTTCCATGTAAAAAATGCACCGATCAATGTTGCAATACTGCCAAATACAATATCCGGAAGGATCGCACCGCCCAGAATATTACCGATCAGACATCCGACAAAGAGTCCCGGAATAGCAGCTGGTGTAAATATTGGTAAAATAGTGAGTGCCTCGGAGATACGAACCTGTACTTCTCCGAAAGAAAATGGTGCAAAAATGTAAGTCAACACCACGTAGATCGCAGCGATCATGGCTGCCTGGGTCATGAAACTAAGATTTTTGTTTTTCATTTTTCAATTCTCCTTTAGTTTTGTTTTACGTGTGGAAGGTCACGAACACACGCGCCGTAGCGGATCTTCATTTAACGCCGGAAAGCGGCGGTCAGCCCTGTTCGACCTTGGTTTTGTGGGCTTTGTGACGGGTGATAGTATAGCATGCGGAAGAGTAAAAATCAAGTGTGGGAATTTGCCGTTTAATTCATCATCGTGGCTTACCCAGGTCCATGATACTAAATTCAACAGCAACTTAATACAAATAAATATACTTCGGAATCCCATTCTCATACACCGTATTCATCTCTCCCTGAATCAACGGTGTCAGATAATCCACCATCTTTTCCGTTACATCATTTCCCGCATTATTAATATAATCTGCAGGCACACTCTTGATTGCATTCGCAATATCACATACCGGGAGTGCTTTAAATTCCGTAGCATAAGGCTTGTCAGAAGTGCGGATCACAGCAGCCATCATACCGCCTGCACCCTCAAGTGCATACTGGCAGGCAGCCTTTCCGAGCATTCTGGATTCCTGAATGTCGGTTGCACTTGCAAGGTGTGCGGCGCAGCGCTGCATCAGGTTCAGCTCGATAGAACGTACCTTGCATCCGATCTCATTTCTTACAGCATCTTCCAGAACCTTTGCGGCACCGGCGATATAGCTGTGGCCGAAGGAATCGACAGCGGAGCTCTGTACTTCTTCGGAAATGTAGCGACCGTCTTTGTTCTTCACACCTTCGCTGACAGCGATGATCACGGCATCCTGTTCTTCCAGTTTTGCTTTCACATCTTTCAGGAATGTGTCAATACTGAATGGTACTTCGCAGAGATAGATAAAGTCAGGTCCTTTCGCACCATTTGCACGGGCGAGGCAGGAAGCTGCAGTCAGCCATCCGGCGTCACGGCCCATCACTTCTACGATTGTTACGGCCTTGGTTGTGTATACGTGGCAGTCACGTTCCAGTTCGGCAAATGTGGTTCCGATATATTTTGCTGCAGATCCAAAACCTGGACAATGGTCCGTTCCGCAGAGGTCATTATCGATGGTTTTTGGTGCGCCGACCACGGTAATGTCTGTGATTCCTTTGTCGTTCAGATATTTGGAAAGCTTGTCTACTGTATCCATGGAATCATTTCCACCGATGTAGATGAAACAGTCGATGCTGTATTTGCGCAGAACAGAGATGATTGTCTCGTATTCATCTGCGCATACGGCAGGATCTTTTAATTTCACACGGCAGGAGCCAAGTGCAGAAGCAGGGGTCTGACAAAGAAGGTCCAGTTCTGATACATTTGTGATTTTGGTTTTAAGATCTATCAGGTTCTCATTTAATACTCCCTGGATTCCATTGACTGATCCATAGATTTTGTCTACGGATGGGCTGGAAAGAGCGTTCTCAATTACTCCGGCAAGAGTTGCGTTGATCGCAGAAGTTGGTCCGCCGGACTGTGCAACTAGTAAGTTCTTCATATGATGATCTCCTAACTTTTGATTGATATTTCTTCCATCTGACTTATTAACTGAAAAATTCGGATAAGTAAGATAGTAAATTCAGTAAATATAGTATAACATAAATCTGGCCGATATGGTATAATAGAAATATATGTGAGTTTTTAAAAAGGAGAATAATTGGCATGGAATTGACAACAATTAGAGAATTATATAAAAACAGTGATTCTTACATGGATCAGAAAGTAACCATCGGTGGATGGGTAAGAAGTATCCGCGGATCCAAAGCATTTGGATTCATCGTGGTAAATGACGGAACATTCTTTGAGCCTTTACAGGTTGTATATCACGACAAGATGGACAACTTTGCAGAGATCTCCAAGTTAAATGTAGGTGCAGCAGTAATCGTTACAGGTACACTGGTAGCAACACCTCAGGCAAAGCAGCCATTCGAGATCCAGGCAGATACTGTAGAAGTAGAAGGAGCATCCGCACCGGATTACCCACTTCAGAAGAAGCGTCACAGCTTTGAATATTTGAGAACAATTGCACATTTAAGACCTAGAACAAATACATTCCAGGCAGTATTCCGTGTACGTTCCCTGACAGCATATGCGATTCATAAGTTCTTCCAGGAGAGAGGTTTTGTATATGTGCATACACCACTGATCACAGGAAGTGATTGTGAGGGTGCAGGAGAGATGTTCCAGGTAACGACTATGGATCTGAATAACGTACCGAAGAATGAAGACGGAAGCGTAGATTATTCCAAAGATTTCTTCGGAAAAGAGACAAGCCTTACTGTAAGCGGACAGTTAAATGGTGAGACTTACGCACAGGCATTCCGCAATATTTATACATTCGGACCGACATTCCGTGCAGAGAACTCTAACACAACACGTCATGCGGCAGAGTTCTGGATGATCGAGCCTGAGATGGCATTTGCAGATCTGGATGACGATATGTTCGTTGCGGAAGCAATGTTAAAATACGTCATCAACTATGTGCTTGAGAATGCACCAGAAGAGATGAACTTCTTCAATTCATTCGTAGACAAGGGACTTCTGGAGAGACTGCACAACGTAGTATCTTCTGATTTCGCAAGAGTGACATATACAGAGGCTGTAGAACTTCTTGAGAAACACAATGATAAATTTGAATACAAAGTAACATGGGGAACAGACCTTCAGACAGAGCACGAAAGATACCTGACAGAAGAAGTCTTCAAACGTCCGGTATTCGTAACAGATTATCCGAAGGAGATCAAAGCATTCTACATGAAGCTGAACGACGATGGCAAGACCGTTGCGGCAGTAGACTGTCTGGTACCTGGAATCGGTGAGATCATCGGAGGAAGCCAGAGAGAGGATGACTACGATAAGCTGAAAGCAAGAATGGATGAACTGGGACTGAAAGAAGAAGACTACAAGTTCTACATGGATCTTCGTAAATATGGTTCTACAAGACATGCCGGATTCGGACTTGGATTCGAAAGATGCGTCATGTATCTGACAGGAATGGGCAATATCCGTGACGTAATTCCATTCCCAAGAACTGTCAACAACTGTGAACTGTAATAGAGGATCATGTGGATAACAACACGTGAAAAACGTATATAAAACGTATATGGGGACGGGGGATTTATAAAAATCCGCCGTCCCCATATAGAATGGAGGGCAGTATGAATATATTAGTAGTAGATGACGAAAAGGAAATCGCTGATGTAGTAGAGCTTTATCTCCAGAATGACCAATACAAAGTATTCAAATTTTACAACGGCCAGGATGCACTGGACTGTATTAACAGTACGAAGATCGATCTTGCGATCCTGGATATTATGCTTCCGGATATTGACGGATTCCAGATCCTCAAGCAGATCCGGCAGAAATATACATTTCCGGTGATCATGCTGACGGCGAAGACGGAATACATGGATAAGATCACCGGGCTTACGCTGGGAGCGGATGATTATATTCCGAAACCGTTCAATCCACTGGAGCTGGTGGCGAGAGTGAAAGCACAGCTTCGCCGGTGTACACAGTATAATGAAGGGACCAAAGAAGAAGGAGATGTCCTGGATTTCGGAGGGCTGTTTCTGAACCGGACTTCTCATGAGTGTGTATACAATGAAGTGCCGCTGACACTGACACCGATCGAATTCGACATCCTCTGGCTTCTGTGTGAGAACCGGGGAAAGGTCATAAGCTCAGAAGAATTGTTCGAGAAAGTATGGCATGAGAAATATTATAAGAACAGTAACAACACGGTGATGGTGCATATCCGTCATCTCCGCGAGAAGATGAGTGCACCGACAGGCAAGTCTGATTTTATCAAGACTGTGTGGGGAGTGGGCTATAAGGTTGAAGAATAATTATCGGAAATTAAAATTCAGTATCCTCTTGCAGACGGTGCTGGTCACAGCGCTTACCGTTCTGGTAGGGGGGGTACTGCTTAAATTTGTGATCGATGGAATTTATAATGACAGTTTTGCCAGAACTTTTGTAGATGTTCTGGTATTTCTGAATATAAATGAAAAGACGGCGGTCCATCTTTACTGGCAGCTGATCGGAGATAACAAGACATTTTTCATGATTGTTGGTTATCTGATCCTTTTTGCGCTGTTTTTTTATGTTGCGCTTTCTCAGATGACAAAATATCTGGATCAGATCGATCATGGAATTGAAAATATTATATCGGAATCTACAGATCCCATTCATCTGATCACAGAATTAAAACCAATAGAGATCCGTTTGAATGAGATTAAAGCAACATTAAAACGGCAGGAGCTGGAGGCATCGGAAGGCGAAAAGAAGAAAAACGACCTGGTGCTTTTTCTGGCGCATGATCTGAAGACGCCGCTGACTTCGATTGTGGCGTATCTTACGATGCTCGAAGATCATCCCGACATGCCGGAAGAAGAACGAAAAGCATATACTCACATCGCATTGGAAAAATCCATCCGATTAGGAGAGCTGATCAATGAATTTTTTGATATTACAAGATATAATCTTCAGAATATCGAACTGGAACCGGTAGAGATTGATCTTACGATGATGCTTGAACAGCTTGCAGATGAGCTGTACGGAGTCCTCCAGGAAAAGAAGCTGACCTGTGAAGTGGATGTAGAAGAAGATCTGATGATCTACGGAGATCCGGATAAGCTTGCAAGAGTATTCGATAATATCTTAAGAAATGCAATTGCTTACTGCTATGCAGATACGGAGATCCGGATCGAAGCGAAAATGAAGGATGGTGACATCGAGATCACATTTACCAATGCAGGTGATAAGATTCCGGGCGATATGCTTCAGACGATATTCGAGAAATTCTATCGCGTGGATGGTTCCAGATCGACAGGAACCGGCGGCGCAGGTCTGGGACTTGCGATCGCCAAACAGATCGTGGAGCTGCACGGAGGAAGAATCCTGGCAAAAAGTGATGACAACCGGACACAGTTTGTCGTAACACTGCCATCGAAAGAGAAGACAGAACAGAAAGAGGGAAGCGAGGATGAAGTTCATACACATCGCAGACTTGCATTTAGGGGCAAAGCCGGACGCGGGAAACGCGTACAGTCAAAATAGAGAACAGGAGCTCTGGGACAGCTTTCGTGATATCATAACAATCTGCAATCAGAAAAAGACAGATTTGTTGCTAATCGCGGGGGACCTGTTCCACAGGCAGCCACTTTTAAGAGAATTAAAAGAAATGAATTCCATACTGGAGATGCTGGAGCAGACAGAAGTTGTTATGATCGCCGGTAATCATGATCATATCAGGAAAAACTCTTATTACCGAACATTTACCTGGGCACCGCATGTGCACATGATCTGCTCGCAGGAAATGAGCTGTGTGGAACTTGACCGGATCCAGACGGCTGTCTATGGATGCAGTTATCATTCCAGAGAAATTCTGGAGCCGTTATATGATCATGCAGTTCCGGAAGGACGGCAGAAGTATGAGATTTTGCTTGCACACGGCGGGGATGAGAAACATATTCCGATCAAGAGTAGTCAGATCATGACGCTTGGGTATGATTATGCTGCATTTGGACATATCCACAAGCCGCAGATGCTGGTGGAGAACCGGATGGCATATGCCGGATCGCTGGAGCCGACGGATGTAGGTGATACAGGAGCTCATGGTTATATCGAAGGAAAGATCACCGGAAATGGTTGTCAGATCCGTTTTGTGCCACATGCACTGCGAGAATACAGACACTGCGAGGTACAGGTGGATAAATCTGTGACCGGCCATGTACTGAGGCAAAAGATTGCAGATATGATCGAAGAGCAGGGAAAGCAGAACATGTATAAGATTACACTGACTGGTTATCGAGATCCGGATATCTGGTATGAGCTGGATCATATGGATCCATACGGTAATGTGGTGGAGATTACAGACCACACAAAGCCTGCATATGACTTTGAAAAATTAAAAAATGAAAATAAAGGAAACATTCTCGGACAATATATTGAAAGCCTGAGTGGCTATCCGGCCGACAGTCTGGAGTACCAGGCACTCTGTGAAGGAGTGCAAGCTTTGATGGAGACGAGAAGAGGATAGAACCGAAAGATGCAGATTAATGAATTATTGTTAAAAAACTTTGGAAAATTCCATGACCGGCAGATAGATCTGGATGAGGGGATCAACCTGATTCACGGGGAAAACGAATCAGGAAAGTCTACAATCCATACATTCATCAGGGGAATGCTTTTCGGAATAGAAAGAGGGAGAGGACGGGCCGCGCAAAATGATACTTTCAGTATATACGAACCGTGGGAAAATCCTAATTACTATTCTGGTATATTGAAGTTCAAAAGTGGAGAGAAACATTTCCGTATCGAAAGAAATTTTGATAAATATTCTAAAAAAGCGGAACTGATCTGTGAAGAGGACGGTGAAGTACTGTCTGTAGAAGACGGAGATCTTGAGATGCTGCTTGGGGAGATGGACGCAGAACGTTACGATAATACCGTTTCCATGAGCCAGAGGAATGCACAGATGGGGGAAAGTATTGTGGCAGAGCTGAAAAATTATGCGACAAACTATTACACCTCGGGAAACGGAGAAATCGACCTGGCCGGTGCATTGGAACAGTTAAGGGGCAGGAAGAAGATCCTGGAAAATGAGATCCGTATGGAAATGGCTCAAAAGCAGCAGAAACGTGAAAAACTTGAGCAGGAAGTATCTTTTGTCTGGCGTGATGTACATCATCTGGAAGAAGAACTGGAACGTGTAGAAGAAGAACTTGCGTATCGGCTGGAAAAGGAAGAAGAAAAGAAAAAAGAGCGCCAGAGGGAAGAAGAACATGGAAAAGGTGTCATGGATGAGATTCGTCCGGAAAAATGGAGGATCCATCCAATGGAGCTTCTGGTGTTTGCACTGGTTATTGTGATTGCAGTCATCTTGTTCTCGAAACCGTGGAATTATCTGATTGCTATTGTGTTATTCCTTGCGTTCGGCTTATATATATGGAATCGGATGAAAGTTGGAAAAAAACAGGTAAAAACAGAGCCAGAGATTATCCTTGAAGAGATCACGCAGGAAGAGGAGAAAGTTCCGATAGAGAGGTTACGCTGGGAGAAATCGCATATTACAGCGGAATTAAAAGAGAAGAGAATTCAGTATGACAACCTGGGAGAACAGCTCGCGGAACTGGATGAAGTTAATGAGCGTTCCAGGGAATATGAGATGAAACGCCAGGCGGTCCAGATGGCGGCAGATCATCTGGAACAGCTGTCAGAGGAGATGCGGGGATATCTAAAAAGAGATCTGAATGAGAAAGCGTCATCATTCATCTGTGAGATCACAGGTGGAAAATATAAAAAGCTTGTGACAGATGAAAAACTTCATGTATCGCTTATGACAGATGAAAAGAGAGTAGAGATTGAACAGGTAAGTCGTGGAACGGTAGAACAGGTCTATCTGGCACTCCGTATGGCAGTGGGAGAGCTTTTATGTGAGGAAGAGATGCCGGTGATACTGGATGATGCATTTGCATATTATGATGAGGAGAGAATGCTTCAGACACTCAGATGGTTGAAAGAACATAAGAAACAAGTGATCATATTTACCTGTCAGACGAGAGAAGAACAGGTGATGAAAGAAGCCGGACTTGTTTATCACAAGATAGAACTTTAAAAAAATGCTGTCGGGAAATTCCCGGCAGCATTTTTTAATCACGTGCATTCGTAAGGAGCTGCCCGTGGCAGGTCCTGTAGATACTATTAAATCTCTTCACCATTTTTATACTTATTGACAACATTCTGAATTCTTTCGATAGGATTCAGGATACTGCTGATAGAACCATCGTGGTTAAGAGTGTCGATCACGAGGGCAATATATTTGCTCATATCACAGTTAATATAATATGGACGTTCCAGAAGTTCAGGTGTCTGGTAGATCAGGTTGGTAGTCAGAACAGCGTCTAAGATACCTTCTTCATATGCCTGGTCGAATTTCTCCAGACCGTTTGTGAACAGACCGAATGTAGCAGCGCAGAAGATACGTTTTGCTTTGCGCTGTTTTAACTGGCGGGCAACGTCTAACATACTGTCACCGGAAGAAATCATGTCATCAAGGATGATCACATCTTTTCCCTCTACGGAAGATCCAAGGAACTCATGAGCAACGATCGGGTTACGGCCGTCTACCACACGTGAGAAGTCACGGCGTTTGTAGAACATACCCATATCAAGGTTCAGTACGTTGGCAAGATAAATTGCACGTCCTGTAGCACCTTCATCCGGGCTGATTGCCATCATGTGATCGCTGTCGATCTGAAGGTCTTTGAAGGTACGGAGAAGACCTTTGACGAACTGGTATGTCGGACGGATTGTTTCAAATCCGTTTAATGGAATCGCATTCTGTACACGAGGATCGTGAGCATCAAATGTGATGATATTGTCAACACCCATACGGACAAGCTCCTGAAGAGCGAGTGCGCAGTCCAGAGATTCACGACTGCTTCTCTTGTGCTGACGGCTTTCATATAAGAATGGCATAATGACGTTAATACGACGTCCTTTTCCACCTACTGCTGCAATAATACGTTTCAAGTTCTGATAATGATCGTCAGGGGACATATGGTTAATATTTCCTGTCAGGGAATATGTCAGGCTGTAGTTACATACATCGACCATAAGATAAAGATCTTTACCACGAACGGATTCATTAATAATACCTTTTGCTTCACCTGAACCAAAACGTGGAACTTTTGCATCGATTAAGTAAGTGTCTTTCTCATAGCCTATAAAAGCGACATCGTTCTTATGAATATGTCCATCTTCCTTTCTCCATTTTACGAGATAATCATTTACTTTTGCTCCCATCTCTGTACAACCGTCAAGAGCGATCAGTCCAAGTGCTCCTACCGGTATATTCTCAAGATTACGATCGTTACGGCGTAACATCATTAGTACCTCCCAGGTTTAATAATTTTTTTTGGATACGGATATCGTCACCGGTAATACGCAGAATTGTATAATTACTGCTGATTCGTGAGAATGTCCGTTCCGAGTAGATTGATTTTATATCCTCCAATGCAAGGTTGGTAGATATTATGGTTGATTTCTGCCTTAATATGCGTTCATTCAGACAAATGAACAACTGGGATACAGTAAATGAATTCGGCAGTTCTGTACCCAGATCATCAATGATCAGCAAGTCACAGTCATAGATGTGTTCAAATACATCAGAATCCTTGTCCTGTCTTTTACCAAATGTATTCTCTGCAAGGATATCAAAAAGTCCGGCTGCTGTAAAGTAAATAACGGAATAAGCGGAATCCATTAATTCTTTTGCGATGCAGTGAGAAAGAAAAGTCTTTCCGACACCGGTATCTCCATACAGTAGTATGTTATGAAATTCTTTAGAAAATGTATCTACGAAGTTGTGACAGACATTTAATGCAGTTTCCATTGATTCCAGAGAAGAACGTCCGGTAAGCGGATCGATATGATTCCTGGAATAATAGGACAGAGAACAGGTTGAAAAGTTCTCTTTGTCAAGGATATCTTTGAGATTAGATTGCGTATATAAATAATCCACAATCGCTTTTTTGAAACAGTGACATTTATGTGTGCCAATATAACCGGTATCTTTACAATCCGGACACTGATAGTGTAATTCAAGGTAATTGGCAGGAAGACCATGTGCTTTTAATAAAGCCGGCTTTCTGGCGGAGAGTTCTTTGATTTCTGATTTTAAAGAAGAAAGAGCAGTCTGATCTCCGTCCAGAAGCAGTCTTGCCTTTTTAACACTTAAAGAGGAGATGGAATGATCCACTTCCTCTAATTCAGGAATGAGGGCGTATGCCTTCTCATAGCGTTTTCTGAGTTGAAACTCATTATCCAGTTGTTTTTGTTCATAAGTACGCATTAAATGATCGTACTGAGAATTGGAAAGTGCCATGTTATGGAAAACTCCTCTGCATTCGCATAATAGAATCTGATATGTATACTTTATTGCTGAACCAGACGACGTTCCAGATCATTCATGTCATAAGAACGTCCGTCGAAATTGTTGAACTTATTGTTCTGGTTAATTGCAGGCTTCTGTGCCTGTTGCTGTCTTTTGCGTTCCTTTGCGAGCTCTTTCGCACGTTCCTTCTCTTTGCGATAATCAGCATCTACCGCATCGATATCTTTTAACTGACGGACATTCTTGTCCTTCCAGCGCTTCAGAATGGAATCGGTATAGTCAAAGCTTGGCTGATGAATGGCATTCATCGTACGGTCACATGCTTCAAGGATTACTTCCAGAGCAAAACCATATTCTTCTGACCATTTGCGGATATAGGCAATCTCAGAAGCGGCAGGACCGCGGCCCTTAATCCCATATGCATTCAGGACGCAATAACAGTTCTTATTATAAAGAAATGAACTTGTCTTGGCAAGATTCACAGTTGTTATGTTTTCTTCATGCCATGATAAGGCCACCTTATTAATATAATGCATACTCTTGTGACCATTTTCGACACAATATTCGATCAGATACTCAATAAGTTCAGCTGACATATTCAGTGTGTCATAAAAATAAGTAATCTGGTCAATATCAGTAGCGGAAAGTGTCTTGCCGAGATACTGTTCGGCAACAAAGAGTAATTCTTTGAATTCTGCACGTTCCTTACGGCTACGGTACTGCTGTATATTTGTTGTAGATGCCGGAACCGCAGAAACAGGGGCTTCGACAGAATCAACAGGGTAATCCATCTGATTTGTCATAGATGGAACGGACGCAGTCATATAGCCGGACTGTACATCGTGTAATTCGGAAGTTGGTACGGATGAACGGACCGTACTTTGCGGAGTCGGATCATCCGGAGTGTCATCCAGATAATCAAGGAGTCCTTCACTCTTCCAGTATCTTAATGCGCGGAGTACATCCTTCTCTGTGCACTCGAGCAGATCAGCCAGCTCGGAAACAGAAAGACATCCGGAGGACTGATTCATATGACGGAGAAGCAGGAGATATACTTTGACATATTCTCCATTGGCTCTGACCATATACTGGTCGATAAATTCATTGTCCAGTACAGTCGCGTTCGTCTGTACATACTTCGTAAGTTTTAATTCCTTCATAATAATTCCCCGTCCTCCCCAGAACTTTTTGTATCTTTCGTTTCATCGTAGACACATTATAGCACCGGGAAGACGGGGAAAAAAGAAATTTTTGAGTCAAAATCCGACTTTTTTGTGGATAAAATTGTGTGGATAATGTGGATAACTAGTGTTTAAGCAGGTTTTCCCCAATGTTTACAACGTTTCCGGCTCCCATAGTTATCAACACATCTCCCTTCTGGCACTTGTCCAGACAGAAGTTTTCAATCTCTTCAAAGCTTGGGAAATAGTAAGCATCGCATCCTTTTTTCTTTAATTCTTCTGCGATCATCTCAGAAGACATGCCCAGAGTATCTGTCTCACGGGCAGCGTAGATGTCTGCGAGGATCACATGATCGACATGTGTCAGAGCATCTACAAATTCAGGGAATAATGCTTTGGTACGTGTATAAGTATGTGGCTGGAAGATGCACCATATTTCTTTGTGCGGGTATTCCTTGGCCGCTGTTAAAGTTGCATTGATCTCTGTTGGGTGATGAGCATAATCATCAATGACGGTAACTCCATTAACTTCACCTTTATATTCGAAACGACGGTCTGTGCCGTGGAACGATTTTAGTCCTTCTTTGATCTTGGTAAATGGAACTCCGAGAAGGTCTGCAACGGCAATGGCTGATAATGCATTGGATACATTATGATCTCCATTCACCGATAATGAGATACGGTCGATAAATTCACCGGATTTTACCAGATCGAAAGAGGCCTCTCCCTTCTTATCATGAAGGATATTGGTTGCACTGTAGTCAAGAGAGCTGTCATTACCGTAACGGATCACGCGGCAGTCAAGGTCAGCAGTGATCTCTTCAAGATCAGGAATGTTGTCGTTGATAACAAGTGTTCCATCCTTTGGAAGTAATTTCGCAAAGCGGTGGAAAGAATTACGGATATCAGCCAGGTCTTTGAAGAAATCCAGATGATCTTCGTCAATATTCAGGATTACGCCGATCTTCGGGAAGAAATGCAGGAAACTGTTCGTATATTCACAGGCTTCTGTGACAAAATATTCAGAATTACCTACACGGATGTTACCGCCGATAGCCTTTAAGATGCCGCCGACAGAGATGGTAGGATCCATTTCTCCGGCAAGTAAAATGTGTGACAGCATAGAAGTTGTCGTTGTCTTGCCGTGGGTACCGGAAATTGCGATCGGTACATCATAGTTGGTCATTAACTGTCCGAGCAGTTCTGCACGGGTCAGCATAGGAAGATTCTGTTTTACAGCTTCTGCGAATTCTTCGTTATCAGGATGAATTGCGGCAGTATATACAACAACATCGATGCCGGAAATAATATTAGAAGCTTTCTGTCCGTAGAATACTTTGGCCCCCAGCTTTTCCAGATGATCTGTGAGGGCGGATTCTTTATTATCAGATCCGGAAATAATGAAACCTTCTTTTAAAAGTATCTCGGCAAGACCACTCATGCTGATACCGCCGATTCCGATAAAGTGTACGTGTACAGGTTTTTCAAAATTAATTTTATACATAATATACCATCCTTTTTTAATAATATAGGTAAAAAGATCATCATAAAAACTACATGTTCTTCATATTATT
>NZ_JAMOYX010000039.1:0-30879 GCF_023669465.1 Dorea sp. MB18-49 | reverse complement strand
TTCAGGGTTGTTGTCTATTGTTTAATTATCAAGGTTCTTTGTCTTTGCTGTTTGAAACAGCTTATTTAGATTATCATATTCATTGACGTTTGTCAAGAACTTTTTTAATCTTTTTTCGACCAGCTTTTCAGCTGTTCGACTGCTATCCTTTCGTCAAACATTCGTTTGTCTCAAGCGACAGCTCATTAAGAATATCACAATCAGTTGTGTTTGTCAACTGTTATTTTATTCTTTTTTCAGGAGCAACTCCCGAAGATTTCTGATTATCATTCAGCATTACCTGCTGTTCTCCAATCAGTTAGCGCCGTCTTCTGCTTCGACTCTGTTACCTCACGGCCTTGTCTAACGCGACGACTCAGTTAATATATCACAGTAGTCGAACTTTGTCAATAAGTTTTTCTAAACTTTTTTATTCATACTGCTTATATATCAACCCAACGGAGAAAGAGGGATTTGAACCCTCGCGCCGCTATTAACGACCTACTCCCTTTCCAGGGGAGCCCCTTCGGCCAGCTTGGGTATTTCTCCAAATAAAAACTGCTCGATTGTTTTATACATAACCCGTTGTTATGCATATCATTTTCTCAACATATCTTTCCTGCATACACAGAATTGCTACCAGCAACTTTTCCTGCATACTATGACATATAAAAAACTACCAGGATAAACTTGGTAGTTTTTATAAAGCGGAGAGGGTGGGATTCGAACCCACGCGCCCTCTCGGACAAACGGTTTTCAAGACCGCCTCGTTATGACCACTTCGATACCTCTCCATCTATTTACTTGTCTGCCGCTTCCGTATCACCTCAGCGACAAGATGTATTCTATCACAGCTTTTCACTGTCGTCAACACCTTTTTCAAACTTTTTTTATTTTTTTGTATTTTTCTTATTTTCCCGTATTTTTCATCTATAAATACACTTATTTTTCATTATTTATACATAGAACCTGCCATCTGCAGCTTCTATTGCATATTTTGATATCTACAGAACCCACCATCTGCAAATTCTTCCAAATGCATGGCAATTCACAGATCCCGGCACAGGATTATTGATGTTCAATAAATCCCTTCGCCGTTTCCAGATCTTCCGGTGTCGTAATCTTAATATTACAATAAGAGCCCTCGAATAATTTCACAGGAATCTGCATCTCCTGTTCTACTACCATGGCATCATCGGTTACATTTTCCCTGTCATGCTGCATCAGCTTCTCATACGCCTGCGTAATAAGAGCTGTCTCGAATACCTGCGGGGTCTGAACATTCCATACGTATTTGCGTACAGGTGTAGTAACTGCAAACTGATTTTCATCTACGATCTTTACCGTATCCTTGCTTGGCATACCGGCAACACATGCACGGTTTTCTTCCACACATGTATAAGCCCTCTTTATAATCTCTTCGTCTACGAACGGTCTGGCGCCGTCATGGATATAGACATATCCTTCTTTCGCTTCTTCTCCCGCCATACCGTCACGGACAGCCTTCAGTCCATTCCAGACAGAGTCATAGCGTTCTTTACCGCCCGAAACTACTGCGCGCACTTTTCCAAAATGATATTTATTTACAATTTCTTCTGTCACATAGTCTTCCTGCCCGGCTCCGGCTACCATGATCACATCATCAATAATTTCTGACTTTTCAAATGCTTCCAGACAGTAACAGATGATGGGTTTTCCACACAGCTCGATATACTGTTTCTGGATAGATGTCCCCATTCTTTTCCCCTGCCCTGCCGAAAGTACGATTGCCACGCATCTCTTTTTCATTTACTTTTTCCCGCCTTAATTTTGCCTTTTTTCCCTTTTTAACGCTCGCCAAGCTTCAGATTCGGAACTGCATTCAGATCCCATCCGCTTCTGGTTCCATTCATATATTCATAATAAGCTGCCACACCAATCATAGCCGCATTATCGGTACAGAAAATCGGAGACGGATAATAGAATTTCACGCCTCGTTTTTCACATGCTTCTTTCATTGCCGCACGAAGAGCACTGTTCGATGCTACGCCGCCTGCGATGGCGAATTTGTCTACTTTATATTCTTCTACTGCATGCATAGCTTTAGCAACCAGTACATCGGTGACTGCTTTCTGGAAAGAAGCCGCGATATCTGCCTGGTTGTATTCTTCGCCCTTCATCTTGCATCCGTTAATATAATTCAAAACGGCGGATTTTAATCCACTGAAGCTGAAGTCATATGGTGCGTCTTCTACATTTGCACGTGGAAATGCGATGGAATCCGGATTGCCTTCTTTTGCAACTTTATCAATCTTCGGTCCTCCCGGATAGCCAAGTCCGATTGCACGGGCCACCTTGTCAAACGCTTCTCCTGCCGCATCATCTCTGGTTCTTCCGATGATATCGAATTTTCCATAATCCTTCACACGAACCAGATGGGTATGTCCTCCGGATACTACCAGTGAGAAAAATGGTGGTTCTAACTCTTTATGTTCAATAAAATTGGCTGCGATATGCCCTTCGATATGATGTACTCCGACCAGCGGTTTACCTGCTGCATATGCGATTGCCTTTGCTTCTGCCACACCTACGAGGAGTGCACCTACCAGTCCCGGTCCGTAAGTTACACCGATTGCGTCGATATCGTCCAGTGTTACCTCTGCCTCTTTCAGTGCTTCTTCAATGACCTGATTAATCTTTTCTATATGTTTTCTGGATGCAATCTCCGGCACAACACCTCCATACAATGTATGCAGGGCAATCTGTGAAGAAATGACATTGGACAGTACTTCTCTTCCATTCTTTACAACTGCCGCTGCTGTCTCATCACAGGAGCTTTCGATTGCCAGTATTAATACATCTTTTGTCTCGCTCATATTTTCCCTCCTAATCTTCAAATACCAGTTCTACCGAGCGCTTATCTTTTGCTGCGATTGAATTTGGGAATATTGCCTTGACATCGTCCATATATTCCTCTGGTTTTGTCAGTGACGGGCTATAATGTGTCAGCCACATTTCTTTTACTTCTGCTTCTTTTGCAAGCTGTGCTGCTTCATAGAATGTCATATGCTTATATTCTTTGGCCTTCTTCTGCTTATCCTTTTCGCCATACATTCCTTCACAGATGAAGAGATCGGAATGCTTTGCATTCTGCTTAATAGATTCCGTCGGTCTCGTGTCTGTGGTATACGTAAGCTTGATTCCCTTTCTTGCCGGCCCGAGTACCATATTCGGTGTATATACGTGCCTCTTAGTCTCTATTGTTTCACCTTTTTGCAAAAGTCCCCAGTATTCCTGTGGGATATTTGACGCTTTCGCCCTTTCCACATCGAATTTTCCTGCACGGTCGATCTCCATTGTATAACCATAACAGGTTACGTTGTGATTCACACGAAATGCTTTTAACCGGTAGCCATTCAATTCGAATGTCTGCTCGGTTTCCGTAAGTTCCATATATTTAATCTGGAACGGCAGCTCCGGTGCGATCACGCGCAGGGCATTTACTACCCGTTCCAGCCCTTTTGGCCCGATTAATGTAAGCGGTTTGGTACGGTCTGCATTTCCCATTGTAAGAAGCAGGCCCGGAAGTCCGCTGATATGATCCCCGTGATAATGCGTAAAGCAGATCACGTCGATCGGTTTAAAACTCCAGCCTTTTTCTTTGATTGCAATCTGCGTTCCCTCTCCGCAGTCGATCAACAGGCTGCTTCCATTATAGCGCACCATCAGGGATGTAAGCCACCTGTATGGCAATGGCATCATCCCTCCGGTTCCTAACAAACATACATCTAACATAATTTTCCTCTATTCTTCTTCCAGTTTAATCTTAAAACTGCCCGTCAGTTCATCATAACAGGCTTCACAAAGGTCAAAATGATCCATCCGGTTATCTTTGTCAGAAAAATATCCCCATCGCTTGTCCACGCTCAGCACATCTTCCTGGGGAACCCCTTCTATCACCGGAATCACTCTGCCGCATTTATTACATACGATACTTGTAACTTCTTTTACTTTTTTTGTCTGTTCTTCAAACTGGCGCATACCGTTCCTCCTGTAATTCCGGCACCGTTTTTACCGGTGCTGTTCTGCTGTTACATTGTTCTCTTTTCATTACTCTCTATCTTTTTGTTCTCTCGGTTACGCCTATATTATAGCTTTCCATCTGTATGCTGACCAGTGGAAAGTGCTGTAAGAATTACCATTGTTTCCTATAGATTCTTTGACATCAAAATGGCATTTTCCTGTGGATTCTCGTAATAGTTTTTACGGATTCCATCTTCTGTGAATCCACATTTCTCATAAAATCTTCTGGCGGCTTCGTTGCCTTCTCTTACTTCCAACATGATTCTTGTTATCTGCTGTTCCTCACAAAACGCCACAAGTTCCTGGAACATTTGTCCGGCAGCCCCTTGTCTGCGCATAGAAGGAGCTGTTGCGATTCTTGCGATCTCGCCTTCATCTAATACGTAATAGATAATGAGATAGCCTGCGATTTTCTCCTCTGTCTTTGCTGCAAATATCACTGCATTCTTCTGATTCCATGTCTCTTCCAGACTTTTCAGGCTCCATGCATCGAAGAATATTTCACTTTCCAACGCAGCAATATCCTGAAGATCCGACAGTTCTGCCTTACATATCTTTTCTAACATGCCTCAATGTCTCTGATCAGTTCTTCCACCACTTCCGGCTTTGTTGCCCAGCTTGTACAGAATCTGACCGCACTTTCTGCATCCGATACCTTCTCCCAGAATTCAAACACATATTTTTCTTTTAATTTCTCAATATGGCTATCCGGCAGGATCGGGAACTGCTGATTCGTATAGGAATCGTAACGCAGGCCATATCCTTTTTTCTGAAATGCCTTCTTAAGCTTCATTGCCAGTTCATCTGCATGTGCAGATATCTTAAAATAAAGGTCATCTGTAAACAGTGTATCAAACTGGACGCCAAGAAGACGGCCCTTTGCCAGCATTCCGCCATTCTGCTTGATCATGTAGCGAAAATCCTTCTTTAATGCCTCATTCGTGATCACAACAGCTTCACCAAATAATGCTCCTACCTTGGTTCCACCGATATAGAATACGTCTGTATATTTTGCAAGATCTGTAAGTGTAATATCATTGGTCTCTGCCATCAGTCCATATCCAAGACGTGCTCCATCAAGGAAGAGTAACATGTCATATTTCTTGCACACTTCATACAGATCCATTAATTCTTTCTTTGTATACAGTGTTCCATTCTCTGTAGGGTGGGAAATATATACCATTCCCGGCTGCACCATATGCTCCTGACTTCCATCTGTAAAATGAGCATGACACATTTCGTCTACCTGTACGGCACTGATCTTTCCGTCTCCACTTGGAAGCGGCAGTACTTTATGTCCGGTTGCTTCAATTGCTCCGGTCTCATGCACATTAATGTGTCCGCTTACTGCTGCAACTGCACCCTGATAAGGACGGAGTGCCGCACTGATCACAGTTGTATTGGTCTGTGTTCCGCCTACCAGGAAATGCACATCTGCATCCTGACATTCACACAGATCCTTAATCTTCTGTCTTGCACTGTCGCAGTATGGATCCAGTCCATATCCGTCGGTCTGTTCCATATTTGTCTCTACCATCCGCTGCATAATTGCAGGATGGGCACCTTCTGTATAATCACACTGAAATCTATACATTTCCCAGTCTCTCCTTCCGTTCTCTTTCTGCCGGAGACACACGGAGATAATCCGGTTCATGCTCCATTGCAGTTTCGATCTTTCCTTCTTTATAATACTGCATTCCCAGTGTTCCTACGGATGCAGCTCTCTGCCGGTTCATATTTGCCGGCGCAAATGTAACAGCTTCTCCCGGCAGGATCTCTTCTTTAATCTTTGTCTTGTGCACAGGAACCCCGTCGCCAAGGAAGGTTACTCTTCTTCCTTCTTTTAAATATTTTTTCAGCTTTTCTCCCAGTTCTTCTATCGGAACTGCCATCTGGTCTTCCAGTATGTGAAGCTTTTGTCCGTCAAATTCATAGATTCCCGCATACACCTGCCCGCGTCTTGCATCCATGATCGGACATACAACATCTGCGATTCCGCACAGATTGTAAGCAAGTCCCTCCAGTGTCGGAATATGGATCAGCGGTTTCTCAAGCGCAAGTCCAAGTCCCTTGGCCGTTGCGGAACCGATACGAAGTCCCGTAAATGATCCCGGCCCCCCGGCTACTGCTATCGCATCTACGGTATGCAGATCCAGTTCTGTCATCTTCACGATCTCGTCCAGCATCGGAAGTAATGTCTGTGAATGTGTCTTCTTATAATTGACTGTATATTCGGCAATGACCTGGTCATCCACTGCCCCGTCTTCTACTACAGCTACACTGGCGACCAGTCCTGAGCTGTCTAATGCTAATATTCGCATATTGTAATCCTCCGGTAATCGAATCCTTTTTCCAGATCCTTTTCTATCTTAATCTCTGTGTAATGTTCCGGTAATATCTCTTCAATCAGATTAGCCCACTCGATCAGGCTGACGCCCTCTCCGTAAATGTAATCTTCATAGCCAATCTCATCCATCTCTTCCACATCACCGATTCGGTACACATCAAAATGATAAAAGGGAATTCTTCCTTCATCATAGATCTGCACAATGGTAAATGTAGGACTGCTGACCGGTTCATCTATCCCCAGTCCTTTGGCAAGACCTTTGGTAAATATCGTCTTCCCGACACCCAGATCTCCCACCAATGTATACACCTGTCCTGCACAGGCTTTTTCACCCAGACTAAATCCCAGATCCCAAGTCTCTTTCTCACTGTTTGTCTCTATTATCATAAGCTCTCCCTTTCCATTTTTGAAATCACTGTATTCAGTATCTTTAAGTATAACACATCTTTTTTTCTTCTGCTACTCATGATATACTTTCTGATAACAGCTTAAATATATTAATTTTTATCAATAATGGAGGAAAACGTATGAAATTCACATTTTATCACAATAACATTAACGTTGCTGATCTTGACAAGTCTATCGAATTCTACAAGAAAGCACTTGGACTTAAGATTACAAAAGAGACAGAAGCTGCCGACGGAAGCTTCAAGCTGGTATTCATGGGTGATGATACCACCCCGCACAAATTAGAGCTCACATGGCTGCGCGATATGGACAGACCTTATGATCTCGGAGACAATGAGATTCATCTGGCAATGCAGACAGATGATATGGACGCGGCACTGGCATTCCATAAAGAGATGAATTGCGTCTGTTTTGAGAATCCGGAGATGGGTATTTATTTTATTAATGATCCGGATGGGTATTGGGTGGAGATTTGTCCGGCTGAATAAGTTTTCTATTTAGTTCATCATCGTGGCCTCTCGGTCCTTTAGAAAGCGTTGGTATTCTGTTTTTGGCTAAGATTCCACGATGAAGAAGTTGTAACTGGCCAATGATAATGAATTCAATAGAGGGACTGTAACTTTTGTGTGTAACCGGGAAGTTGTGGTGAAGGCCCTTGGTTTTCTGGCTTTTTTGTTGCCATATGTTCGTAAGAACCTGTTGCTTGCAGGTTATGTTGGTAACGGGTTTTGTAAGCAAACTTTCGGCATCACAACGGTTACGGTTCCTCTGTTTTATTTTTTATGGCATGCGAAAACGTGACTGAAAAAAAGTATAGCAGGGATTGCTGTGCATATGAAATCATGGTTGGAACTTCTTAAGTAAAAAAATCGGCCGTTAGCCGGTCAAAAATCATTTGTCTGAGCGATCAGCGAGTTATGATTTTTGACCGGCTGCTTTTAGGTCGATTTTTTTACTTTAGATGTTCCCCATGATCGAATCAGCACAGCAATCCCTGCTATACTTTTTTCAGGCCCGGGGTAAGCCACCATAATAAATGAAACACCCCTACGCATTCATCTTCAATATCGGACTGATTTTTTTATAAACCAGGAACACGATCAAAGATACCAGTATACCTTTCAGCAGATTGAATGGTCCGACTGCCAGTATCACGAAAGTCTTAAGGTCTGTGATATGTTTGTTTACGGCAGTTCCCATTCCAACCAGGCCGTCGATCGGCATACCGAATGCTTTGGCATATGCCGGTAGTAATACGAAGGCATTCAGAAAACATCCGACTACTGTCATGAATACGGTTCCCGCTGCCATTCCGGCTACTGCTCCGGTTCTGGTATGTTTCTTATGGTAGATCAATGCGGCCGGCACAACCAGTGAACAGCCAATCAGGAAGTTTGCAATTTCTCCGACTCCCGCTGTCATAGTTCCGTTGATTGCAAAGTTCAGTAAGATCTTGATAAGTTCTATTGCCGCTCCGGCGAGTGGTCCCATTGCAAAACTTCCGATCAGAATCGGTACTTCGCTGAAATCTATCTCATAGAAGGACGGAGCGAACGGAAGCGGAATTTCGAACAACATCAATACTGTTGCGATTGCCGATAACATACCAATCTGTGCCATTGTCCTGATTTTGTTTCTGTTCTTTTCATTTTGTCTTGTCATTACTTTTGTACTCATCTTTCTTTCTCCTTTAAACCGAATTATATTCTAAAGGAAGAAACTTCTTAATTTTGAACCATACAATATTCACATAGCAAGCAAAAACCCCGCCACCCAAAGGGCAACGGGGCAATCATATCATTCTGATAATCCTGTAAATATCGTATCATCCTTCTCTCATCCAGACTTTACTGTCGGTTCCGGAATCTCACCAGATCGGCTGATCATCACATTGATAACATCTGTTCAGATATCTCTGACCAGAAATTCTTCAAATGACCAGTTCGCGGACTTTACCGCCGGTTGGGAATCACACCCTGCCCCGAAGAATCTTCTTTCGTCTTATATTATAGTACGGCATATCCGTCTATGCAACCATTATTTTGTGCTCATCTCACGGATCAGTTTTCTGATTGGAAGAACAAATGTCGGAGATACAGACAATTCATCGATTCCCATCTTAAGGAATGTCTCTGTCAGAGTCATATCTGCTCCAAGTTCTCCGCAGATACCAACCCAGCATCCTGCTTTGTGTCCGTTTTCGATCGTCTTCTGAATCATGCGGAGCACTGCCGGATGATGTGCATCGTAAATGTTGTCAAGCTTACTGTTCTGTCTGTCAATCGCCAGTGTATACTGGGTCAGGTCATTTGTTCCGATACTGAAGAAGTCTACCTCTTCTGCCAGAAGATCACTGATCATCACTGCTGCCGGTGTCTCGATCATGATACCCTGTTCAACTTCACCATACTCGATTCCTTTTTCTGTCAGTTCTGCCTTGATAGACTCTACGATCTTCTTGATCTCTTTTACTTCATCTACAGAGATGATCATCGGGTACATAATTCCAATGTTACCATATGCGCTTGCACGGAGAAGTGCGCGAAGCTGTGTACGGAAGATATCTCTTCTGTCCAGACAGATACGGATCGCACGGTATCCCATAGCTGGGTTCTCTTCATGGTCAAGGTTGAAGTAATCTACCTGCTTGTCTGCACCGATATCCAGTGTACGCACGATTACTTTCTTTCCTGCCATGTTCTCTGCAACCGTCTTGTATGCCTGGAACTGTGCTTCTTCATTCGGATAGTTATCTGCTTCCAGATATAAGAACTCACTTCTGAACAGACCGATTCCGGCTGCATCATTGGCAAGTACGCTTGCAACGTCTTTTACGCCACCGATATTTGCATATAATTTGATGTGTTTTCCATCTACAGTTACGTCTTCTTTTCCCTTTAATTCCTGAAGAAGTTCTCTTGCTTTGATGTCTTCTTCTTTCTTTTCCTGCATTTTCTTTAAGATATCTTCGTCCGGATCAATGTAGAATGTTCCTGTGTAGCCGTCTACGACTGCCATCTTTCCATTCCATTCTTCCTTGATATCTACTTCGATCAATGCCGGAATGTTCATGGTTCTTGCAAGGATTGCAGTATGTGAGTTTGCAGATCCAAGTCTGGTTACGAATGCAAGAAGTTTCTCTTTGTCCATCTGGACACTCTCACTCGGTGCAAGGTCTTCTGCCACAACGATCACTGGTTCATCACCGATAGCTCCACCGCTTTCGTTCCCACTTAAGATATTTACCATACGTTCGGAAATATCTTTTACATCTGCAGCTCTTGCTTTGAAATAATCGTCTTCCATCTCCGCAAACATTTTTGCAAAGTTATCGCCTGTTGTAGCAACGGCAAATTCAGCATTTACCTGCTGTGTCTCGATGATATTTACAACAGAATCGATATAATCATCATCCTCCAGCATCATCTGGTGTACTTCAAATACAGCTGCGTTTGCTTCGCCGACTTCTTTTAACGCTTTTTCATACAGTCCCTGTAACTGCTCTGCTGCCTTTGCACGTGCATCCTCATATCGTTTGATCTGCTCTGCAGTATCTTCTATTTTCACACGTTTTACAGGTTGTTCTCCCTTCTGGTAGAACAATATCTTTCCAATTGCAATTCCTTTAAATATTGATTTGCCAGTATACATCTCCATAAATGATACCTCATCCTTCCTTAAATCTTTGTAAATATTCTAACTCACAATGCCTGCAAAGTCTAGTTTTTCGTATGATTCAATTCGTCGTAACGCAGCTTTTCCATTGTAAATCCACGTCCTCTTACCTCATTGATCTGCGTGATCGTGATAAATGCTTTCGGATCAATCTCCTGAATTGCCTCTTTTACAGAATACAGCTTTCTGCTGTGGATGACACATAATACGCCCTGCTGCTTCTGTTCTCCATAACCGGTCTCGATGTCTACCATTGTCACTCCGGCATCAATATCCGTTAAGACTTTCTGACGGATTTCTCTGTATTTGTCCGAAATTATAAATAACTGGATCTGTGACTTTCCAAGAAGCATCACCCGGTTCAGCACAACCGTACTTAAAAATAAATTCAGAATACCATACAGTATCTGTTCCGAATCTGAAAACAGCATCTGAAGTCCCAGCACCGAAAAATCTACGATATACAAGAATACCGCTACCGGGACATGGAACCATTTATGTAACACAAGTGCCAGTATATCGGTTCCACCGGTAGATGCACCTACTCTTACCACCAATCCGATACCGATTCCAAGAAGGACCCCTCCATATAATGCCGCAAGCATAGCATTATTCTCCGTCACTTTGTCTATTCCCGGAATGGACTGTACCATCGACAGGAATATTGGATAAATAAAAGAACTGATGATCGTTGTCAATGCAAACTTCTTTCCCAGAAATACTGCACCGAGAACGAACAGCACCGCATTGATTGCCAAAATGATCAGCGACAGGTTCACCGGAAAATAATGGCTGATCGTAAGACCGATACCGGTTGCACCTCCCATGATGATCCCATTTGGCACGGTAAACGCAGCCACAGCAAATGACAGTACAAGATTACCGACCAGCACACCCAGAATAGTTTTGATTGTTTTTCCCCAACTTTTTTTCATATGTCCCATCCTCTCTCCGTATTTTATTTTGCGATTATACATATAACCCGTTACAGACAGTTATCCCCATATAACTGCCTGTAAACTCATGTTTTCCACATTTTTATATTAATAATGTGGATTCTCTTTCTTCATTTTCCAGATTATGAAATTCCTTTCATCGTAAGCTGGATTCTCTTCTTCTTAAGATCCACGCTCATCACTTTTACATCCACGATATCGCCAACACTTACCACTTCCAGCGGATGCTTAATGAATTTCTTATCCGTAATCTCGGAAATGTGTACCAGTCCGTCCTGGTGCACTCCGATATCTACAAACACACCAAAGTCAATGACATTTCTTACGGTTCCTTTAAGGATCATGCCTTCTTTTAAGTCTTTCATATCTAAGACATCTGTTCTTAAGATCGGTTTCGGCATCTCATCACGCGGGTCACGTCCCGGTTTTTCCAGTTCTTTCACAATATCCCGGAGGGTGATCTCTCCGATCTCCAGTTCTTTTGCAAGTCTTGCATAGTCTTTGATTGTAAGAGAAAGTCCGGTAAGCTTTCCTCCGCTGATGTCTTCCAGTGAAAATCCCTGTTTCTTCAGAAGTTTTTCTGCAGCTTCATAAGACTCCGGATGTACACTGGTTCCGTCTAACGGATTCGTACCGTTCTGTATTCTCATGAATCCGGCACATTGTTCGAACGCCTTTGGTCCAAGCTTTGCAACCTTCAGAAGCTGTTTTCTGTCTGTGAATCTTCCGTTTTCTTCTCTGTATGCCACAATGTTCTTAGCAATCGCACCGGAAATACCTGAAATATAAGAAAGTAACGGTGCGGATGCTGTATTCAGGTCAACTCCGACTTTATTTACACAATCTTCGACAACTCCGGATAAGGCTTCGCTTAATTTCTTCTGGTTCATATCATGCTGATACTGTCCGACACCAATGGATTTCGGATCAATCTTTACAAGCTCTGCCAGCGGATCCTGCAGTCTTCTTGCAATAGACGTCGCACTTCTCTGTCCCACATCAAATTTCGGAAATTCTTCTGATGCGAGCTTACTTGCAGAATACACAGAAGCTCCTGCTTCATTTACGATTACATACTGCACTTTCTGCGGGATCTCTTTTAACAGTTCTACAATGAACTGCTCAGACTCTCTGGATGCAGTACCATTTCCTACGGAGATCAGTGTAATGTTATATTTTGCAATAATCTTCTTCAGCAGGTCTTTGGACGCCTGGATTTTCTTCGGTGTCGTCGGCGCTGTCGGGTAGATCACTGTCGTTCCGATCACTTTACCGGTCGGATCTACAACTGCAAGCTTACATCCGGTACGGAATGCAGGATCCCAGCCAAGTACAGTCTGTCCTACAATCGGAGGCTGCATCAGAAGCTGGTGCAGGTTCTTCTTAAATACGCTGATTGCCCCGTCTTCTGCCTTCTCTGTCAGGTCGCTTCGGATCTCACGCTCGATTGCCGGTGCGATCAGACGCTTATAGCTGTCTTCTGCTACTTCTTTTAAAATCGGTGTGGTATGCGGGTTATCACTGTGGATCATCTTCTTTTCCAGATATCTTAAGATGTCATCCTGCGGTGCTTCGATCTTTACTGTAAGGAACTTTTCTTTCTCCCCGCGGTTCAGTGCAAGCACTCTGTGGCCTGCAAGCTTTGTCACCGGCTCTTCAAAATCATAGTACATCTCGTATACCGACTCTGCTTTTTCGTCTTTTGCCTGTGAAATTACTTTTCCGTGCTGTACGGTTGCTTTACGGATCCAGCTTCTGTAATCTGCCTCATCCGATACCGATTCGGCGATGATATCTTTTGCTCCGTCAATTGCTTCTTTTACGGATTTTACTTCTTTCTCCGGATTCACATATTCTTCTGCATACACTTCTATCGGTTTCTCCGCTTTCTGAAGTGTGATAAGTGCTGCAAGCGGTTCCAGTCCCTTCTCTTTTGCAATCATGGCACGTGTCCGGCGTTTCGGCCGGTATGGGCGGTAAAAATCTTCTACCACTACCATTGTCTCTGCTGCCAGGATCTGCTTTTTCAGTTCTTCGGTAAGCTTTCCCTGTTCTTCGATACTTGCCAGAACCTGTTCTTTCTTTTCTTCCAGATTACGCAGGTACATCAGTCTTTCATACAGCGTCCGCAGTTGTGCATCGTCCAATGTTCCTGTAACTTCTTTTCTATATCTTGCGATAAACGGAATCGTATTGCCTTCATCAATTAATTTTACCGCAGCATCTACCTGCCATCTCTTGACACCAAGTTCTCCGGTAATCACCTGATTAATATCCATATGTTTTGTCTGTCCCTTTCTTGCTGTATTTCGAAGATTTTTCTCTTCTTTATTACGCGGATAATTATAACTGAATTCACTTCCGTATGCAATGCCGCCGGCAATACAGAGTTCACTCTGTTTTCTTGAAAATACATTTTCTCTATGTTATACTGAAACTGCTTGAACTTATTAGAAAATATAAATACTCAAAGGGGCTTTTACTTATGAATCAGGAAACACAGGGACTCTCAAAACAACAAATCAAATCCAGAGAAACACGCGCCAAGATCTTCCAAGCAGCCAAACGCATTCTGCAAAAGCAGGGCTATGAACAACTGTCAATCAAAAATATCTGCGAAGAAGCAGGCGTTTCCAACGGAAGTTTTTATCACCATTTTAAGACGAAAGATGATCTTCTTTCTTATTATATAGAAGAACAGCCAAGTATGGATCCGGATCTTCTTGAACTTCCGTCCAGTGCTGCTGAGACAAAAGAAGCAATCATCTCAGTTTATTTAAATTATGTTCACTACTGCGAAGAGCTCGGAGTGGAATTCATGGCCAATTATTATACACCTAAGAATCAGTCACTGAACCCTTTGATCCGTACAGAAAGACCATACCCGATCGTTACCGTTCATGATTATCTGAAGCGTGTGATCGAATCCGGAATCATTTCCCCGTCGGCAGACCTTGAGGATATTACAACTGACATCCGTATGATCGTAATCGGAAATGTATTCGAATGGTGCTTAAAAAGCGGCGATGCTGATTTTGAAGGTAATATGCGTCGGTCCCTTACTACTTATCTGAACGGATTATTCTAACAAATCATTACATCATATAGATACTTTATCGAATTTCAAAAACTTACAAAGGATGAATGCGATATGTACACATTTATTGCCAATCCTAATGCCAGATCCGGCAGAGGGATTCTTCTCTGGAAACAGATTGAGAAGATCTTACAGGAAAAAGAAATTGAATATAAAGTTTTATTTACTAAATACCAGCATCATGCTACCAGACTGGTTCATGATCTTACCTCCGATAGCGCATCCCATACGATCGTTGTACTGGGAGGCGATGGTACTTTGAATGAAGTGATCGACGGAATCGTATATCTCGATAAGGTAACACTCGGATATATTCCGCTTGGATCCGGCAATGACTTTGCCAGAGGCCTTGGTCTTCCAACGGATATTCACGGTGCCCTGGAGCAGATTCTTGCCCCAACGCATTACACCGCCATGAATGTAGGTGTACTTGATTACGAGAATAAGCACCGAAGATTCGCTGTAAGTACCGGAATTGGCTTCGATGCTGCAGTCTGTCATCAGGTGATGGTCACACCGCTTAAGGCTTTCCTCAACCGGCTGAAGCTCGGAAAGCTTACATATCTTGGTGTTGCCCTTCATAAACTGTTCACATTAAAACCAGTCACTATGACGGTCACAACCGAAAATGGTGAGACAAAAACATATGAAAAAGTATATTTCACAGCTGTTATGAATCTGAAATATGAAGGTGGCGGTTTTAACTTCTGTCCTGCTGCCAGTGGTACAGATGACAGGTTAGATATCATTACCGTAGCAGAATTACCGAGACTTAAAGTTCTTTGTCTGCTGCCAACGGCCTTCAAAGGATGGCACACACGTTTCCATGGAATCCATCTTGATACCTGCACAGAAGTGACTGTCATAAGCGATTACCCACTGCCTGTACATACAGACGGCGAGCCCGTCTTTTTACAATCTGAGATCCACGTACATCTGGAGAAAGAAAAGTTACGTATTATTACACCTTGTTAATCATATTGTTCACGGGGAGGTTCTTTTATGCGTTTACTGATTACCGGAATTATTGTATTTCTTATATTATTTTACTTTTATCTGATCTGGCCGAGACTGTCTAGGAAACGACAGATCCGTCCATTTCTTCACACGATGTTCGCCCATCGTGGATATCATTGTATTGAAAAAGGGATTCCCGAAAATTCCATACCTTCTTTCCGTGCCGCTATCTCCCATGGATATGGGATCGAACTGGATGTCCATCTGACAAGCGACGAAAAACTTGTCGTATTCCATGATGACGACCTGTCTCGTATCTGTGGACGACCGGAAACCATTGAATCACTCCCTTTAAAAGAATTACAAAGCTGCCGGTTACAGAATACGAATGAGACTATCCCACTTTTCACCGATGTACTATCCCTGGTGGGCGGCCAGGTTCCGCTTCTGATCGAACTGAAGATTCCAAAGTCTTCTCTTGGCATCTGTGAAAAGACCTGGGAGATTCTTAAAAATTATAACGGACCTTATATGGTACAGTCTTTCAACACACTTGGTATCTGGTGGTTCCGCCGTCATGTACCCCATGTCTTAAGAGGTCAGCTTTCTTCCAACCTGACTGCCGACCATCTTCCGGAGCCATGGATCCTGACCTTTGTTGTAAAGCATCTGCTTGGTAATGTACTCGGACGGCCGGATTTTATTTCGTATAAGCTTGCAGACCTTCCGATGTTTGAAGTCTGGTTTTTAAAGTACATTCTGCATCTTCCGGTTGCAGTGTGGACTCTGCGGACACCTGATGCTTTAAAAAAGGGAAAACGGCATTATGATATGCAGATATTCGAGAAAAAGAACACTTACTATTAACTTTGTAAAAAATGTTAATATTCCATGAACTTTATTGTTGATTCAATTTTTTCATGTTATAATGCGCTTTGAAACGAGATAAGATAATAACAAAGGCTTTGAAAAAGGGGTAGTTCATATGAAAGCCATTGATAAAGCAAAGAGTTTTTTGAAGAAGTACCGTCATGCATGGGTATTATCATACTTTCTGATCTATATGCCATGGTTTGTTTATCTGGAGAAGCGCACGAATGTACGTCATTACATGATACATTCCCCAATCGACAATCATATTCCGTTTATTGAATATTTTATCGTGCCGTATTTAGTGTGGTTTGTATTCATTGCCGTAACGGTAGCTTATTTCCTTATTAAGGATAAATGGGGATTTTACAGACTATGTGCTTTTTTATTTTCAGGTATGACGATTTTCCTGATCATATGCACGGTTTTCCCAAATGCATTAAATTTGAGACCAACTGTATTTCCACGCGATAATGTATTTACAGATATGGTAAAAGTCCTGTACAAGACAGACACACCGACGAACGTGCTTCCTAGTATCCACGTATTTAATTCCATCGGTGTCAGTATTGCTATTTCACACAGTAATGATCTTAAAAAGCACAGATGGATTCAGATCAGTGCCTATATTCTGGCAGTGCTCATTATCCTGTCTACAATGTTCTTAAAACAGCATTCCGTGACGGACGTGATTGCAGCTGTTACGATGGCATGTATTATTTATCCATTCGTGTATGTGACAGCGGATAAGAAAGCGCCGAAGCTTTCTCAGCAGCCGACGTAACATGAATATAGAAATGACTAGCTATTGGCAATTTTTTGTATATTATGCTATGAAAAGAAAGATGCAGGTAACTGTTATATAACTGACAGTTACCTGCATCTTTTTATTTTTGTTCCGTTTTCTTTAACAGACAGCGCTTTTTGAAAAATGCGATGCCGTAACCGAGCAAGCAGTGTTTCCAGCTTTTTCGTAATATTACTTCCGGCATACTCGATAAAAGAACGGATTACCGCATCGTCACTTGTATTCTTCCAATAACTTGCCGGTGCTGCTTCCGGATTTTGCTGCAGATCCCGCATATAATTCATGACATCCCACGGGCAATATACATCGAAGCGTCCAAAATGATAACCATCATACCATCTTTTCACTTCTTCTGCCTTTCCGGACACATTTGCGTCGGTCAGAATCTGATCTACTTCTTCCTGTGTAAATCCAAAATATTCATTGAATCTGGAATCCGTAATATTATCAGGCACAAAATTATTCGTTCCTGTGAAGATACTTTCTTTTGCAATCTTCAGACAACCTGTTATCACCGCAAACCGAAGTGTCGTATTATCTTTCAATGCCGTACTCATAGTATGCAGGGACTGTCCTACCTGAATCTTTCCCGCACTTCCACTTTTTAACTCTTTAAAAAGATTCATCCATGCACTGCACAATGCTTCATCGTAGATAATTTCAAGACCATCGAATAACCTCCTGTTATCGGACCGTATATCAAAAAATGGGCAAGCATACTCATCCCCATTGTTTTTCCAAAGCGTCTCGGACGGGTGATCAGTGTAACTTCCGCAGACTCTCTTTTTAGCAGTTCTTTGATCAGTCCGCTTTTATCTATGTAGTAGTAGTCATTTTCCCGGATTTTTTTGAAGTCGGATATTCCCTACCAGGAAATTGAGTTGATTGTTCACTGGATCCACTGCACCATTTTTTGTTGATATTCTGCTGTCTGCATCAGAACATCTTCCTCCGGATTTGTCATATATCCCATTTCAACAATCGTTACCGGTACCTGACTCCAGTTATTTCCGCTCATTGTATCTGTTTTCCATACATATTCTTTATTGCAACCAGTAACTTCACAGTATTTATCAAGAATTGCTTCTGATAACGCTTTACTTTCGTCATCATTCAGGAAAGTAGTATCTGCAATGCATTTTCTGAATTTTTCCAATTATTGGCCGATTCGGAATACATAACTCCAGAGAACCAGACACGCACACTTATTCAGAAATACATCCAGCAATTGAAACAACTGACATTTGGTATTACTCCCTAGAATTTTTTCATTTCTTCTTGTGGCTTTTTTATTTTCTCTCTGATCTACAAAACCTAGCACTGGCAGTTTCTTTCGAACACATGACGATATAAATTAAGGAGGTGTACATCCAAAACATACACCTCCTTATCTATTTACTCCGAATTCCTGCATACTCCGTATACTTCTCAAATGCCGACGGTATCGAATATTCTTTTTTTATCTGCTCCGGATGAATGAACAGAAAACCTTCCTCATTCGTCTTCTCCAGTTCATCTACGGTCACTTCATAACCTGTCATATGCCATTCAATATGACTGAAGATATGTTTCGCCTCCGGAAGTTCCTGTATGCGGACCGGCATCAGACCAATCTTCTTGCTGTATTCCGTAACTTCAGCCATTGAAAATTTTCCTTCCAGATTCGGGAATTCATATAATCCGGCCAGCAATCCTTTTGCCGGACGTTTTCGGATTGCAATCTGTTTACCGTCTTTGAAGATCAGTACAGTTCTTTCTTCGATCTTTCTGGCCTTTGCTTTCTTCTTTACCGGTATCTCCGCTGTCAGATTCTCTGCATGTGCAATACAATACTCTTTTACCGGACATTGTTCACATTTCGGTCCCCCGTTCGGAACACACACAATTGCCCCCAGTTCAATCAGTCCTTGGTTAAAATCGCTGGCGGCATCTGTAGGTATCACCTGTTCCAGTGCACTTTCTATCTTTTTGCGGACGCTTTGTTTCATGATATCTTCATAGCTACCCGTAATTCTGGAAATCACCCTGAGCACATTGCCATCCACTGCCGGTTTCGGGATTCCATAGGCAAATGCACTGATTGCCCCCGCCGTGTAATTGCCAATTCCCTTCAATTGCAATATTTCTTCATAAGTATCCGGAAACCTTCCCGCATGATCAACCATGATCTGCTGTGCCGCTTTCTGCATATTTCGTACACGATTATAATATCCTAATCCTTCCCACAGTTTCAGCAGTTTATCTTCTTCTGCTTCTGCAAGATCTTTCACTGTCGGAAGTGCTTTTAAGAACCGGTCATAATATCCTTTTACTGCTTCTACCCGTGTCTGCTGCAGCATGATCTCGGATATCCATACCCTGTATGCATCCGGATTATGGCGCCACGGCAGATCCCGTTTATTCTCCCGATACCAGTTCACCAACGGCTTTACAATATTTCTAAGCTCTGCCTCTGAGGACATCTTCGGTTCCTGCAGTTCTCTGTCTTTTTTTGATTTTGCTTCTTCGACTTTCACTTCTGTTTTTTTCACTACTTTATGTTCCATCTGTTTCTCCATTGTCCATTTGGGAAACAAGTGCCTTTGCTGTTGTTTCCTCACTTATTTTATTTTCGAACATATGGTTTATTATAACTTATCTCTCTATACAACGTCAAAGCCCTTTTCCTGGAAATGTCGTCTTGGGGAAGACACTTTCAGGAAAAGGGCTCTTAGAAGGGAATGTGGCTGATCCTTGCCACTAACAATATTATCGTTTGAATTTATTATATCCCCGTTTTCTTTAAATTACCAATTGGTTATTCTCATGTACTTATAGGCATTTTCTATATGTCATATTCTATTGAATCTTTTCATTTTTTCTATTATTATAGGTATTTTCTATTTCATTTTGTCCTTATAGAAAAAACCAATTGGAAAATTCATTTAGAAAAGCCTATACTATTCATAGAAAATAAATATGAATATTTAGGAGGTATTCGATATGTCAATTACAGCGGAAACAGCGAAAGCTCATGCTAACGATCCTGCCGTATTATGTTGTAGAGCAGAAGGCGGAATTACAATTGAACCAGCAAACTTAGAGGATCCGTCAATCTTCGATGAATTAGTAGATTCAGGTCTTTTAAATCTTGATGGATGTCTGAAGATCGGACAGGTTCTGGGAGCAAAATTAACAAAGACTAGTGATTCTCTCTGTCCACTGACAGCAGACAATGTAGACGGATTCAAGACTGATGATGAATTAGCAGCAGAAGAGGCTCCTGCCAAAGAGGAAGCTCCTGCTGAGGCTGCACCTGCTGCAAGCGTTCAGGGTGCTGTTACTACAATTAAGCATGGTAAAGTAGTCATCTCTATCAAAGAAGGAAAAGATATTTATCTGGAACTTCCTATCTAGTTTGAAGAGAACATACAAAATTTTCTTATAAGGACAAAATGGCAGATATCCCCCAAATGATATCTGCCATTTTTATTCTTAATACTACATATTCTATTTTTCTGCTTCTGCTGCCTCTTCAACATCTTCCGTCCAGTTCATTCTTCCATAACGCAATGTCACCGCATGGATCTCTTTCTGTAATTTCACAGATAACTGGTTCTTGCGGATTCTCCACTTCCAGTTTGTTCCGACAGTTGACGGTGTATTCATACGGCACTTGTTATCAAGGCCCAGATAATCTTGCATCGGGATCACGCACCATTTTGCTGCGCTTCTCATGATCAGACTGATCAGAGGCTTATTCAGTTCCGCCTCCGGTGTATAGGTATCACAGAGATATTCGCGGGTCAGCTTCTGCTCATCCTTACTGATGCTTCCCCACCAACCGGCAAGTGTCTCATTGTCGTGAGTTCCTGTGTAAGCAACACTGTTCACCGGATAATTGTGCGGTAGATAGTCGTTCGCAGATCCGGAATCTCTCGAATCAAATGCAAATTCCAGCACCTTCATGCCTGGGAATCCGCTGTTTCTTACCAGATCACGTACGCTGTCCGTAACATATCCAAGGTCTTCTGCGATAACCGGTTTTTCACCCAGTGCTTCTCGTACTTTCCAGAACAGATCCATGCCAGGCCCCTTTTCCCAGTGTCCGTCTACTGCCGTCTCTGCCCCGTATGGAATAGAGAAATACTCATCGAATCCACGGAAATGATCGATTCTTACCACATCATACAGGCGGAATACATAAGCCAGACGAGATATCCACCACTGATAGCCGGTTTCCTTATGATATCCCCAGCGGTACAGTGGATTTCCCCATAACTGTCCGGTTGCAGAGAATCCGTCCGGCGGGCATCCGGCTACGGCAACCGGTACATTTTCCTCATCCAGCTGGAATAATTCCGGATGTGCCCAGGTATCTGCGCTGTCCATTGCCACATAGATTGGGATATCGCCGATGATCTGAATTCCTTTTTTATTGGCATATGCTTTCAACTGCATCCACTGTTCATAGAACTTGAATTGCATATACTGCTGGAATTCAATATCAAAATACAACTCTTCACGGTAATAATCCATGGCAGGTCCCCAGCGCAGCTTGATATCATCTGCCCACAACTTCCATTCCACACCGTCAAATCTGTCTTTAACTGCCATAAATAATGCATAATCTGACAGCCACCAGCTGTTCTCTTCTACGAACTTCTGATATTCTGCATTCTCATGTACCTTACTTCTTTCGTAAGCTTTTCGAAGAAGCGGGTAACGCCCTTCGTAAATCTTTTTATAATCAATACTCCCTTTTGCTTTTCCCCAGTCTACGGCCTCACATTCCGCCTTTGTCAGAACACCTTCTTCCACCAGTGCCTCCAGACTGATGAAATATGGGTTTCCCGCGAATGTAGAAAATGACTGATACGGGGAATCCCCGTAACTTGTAGGACCAAGCGGCAGGATCTGCCAGTAACTCTGACCTGCTTTCTTCAGCCAGTCTACAAATTCATATGCACTTTTTGAGAAACAGCCGATTCCATATTCAGATGGAAGGCTGCTGATCGGCATGAGTATGCCTGCTGCTCTTTCGCTCATCTTTCTTTCCCTCTTCTTTTTTCTATTTATTTTGATTTCCTTTTTGCTTTATATTTTTGCAGATGTCTTATTATAAAATGATCCATTATACCGTTATCATAACTCCATAATGATCCGATACAACCGGTGCATTCTTTCCGTTACAGATAACATTTGATGAGCGGACATCTGCCGGAATAATTGTCACTCCGTCTCCTAATACCTTATCTGAAAACACCGGATCCGGTACTTCACTTAAAGGCACTGCCTTTCCGGTTAACGGCGCAAGAATTACTTCTGGAACCTTTTTACTCTCATTCTCGTTCACAACGAAAACCTCCTCATGTTTTTCTCATCTGCACTTCTTTTGCATTTGTTTTGTGCAACCGTTTGCATTAATTATATGCAGTTTTTGCATTGTTTTCAATTAGTATTTTACTTTTTGCTCTGATTTCTACTTTTTGTACAATTTTGCATTATTGTTTTTGTGCACTTTCCCTATGTTTTCTCATGCGTGCGTTTGCGCAATATTTCATGCAAATGCATTGCAATGTTGTTTTCTTTGCTGTAAAATAAAAATATATGAAAAATCTATGATATCGGAACGTATAAAACAAGAATATCAGAACTACAAAACAAACGGAGGTTATCTTTATGGCAGTAACGATCAAGGACGTGGCTGCGCTGGCAGGAGTCTCTCCTTCCACCGTGTCCAGAACCTGTAAAAATAATCCATCCATCAGCGAAGAAACGAAAGAACGTGTCAGAAAGGCTATGGCGGAACTGGGGTATGAGCCGAATTTCCAGGCAAGCAATCTTGCCTCTCAGAATTCGCGTACCATTGGCATCATTCTCCCCGCTTCCGCAAAAGAAGTCTATGAGAACTCCTTCTATCTGGAAGCAATCCAGGGAATCAGCCATTATTGTAATGGCAGACAGTATATGACAACAATTGTAACCGGGCAGGATGAAGCAGAGATCCTTGACGCCGTTCGCTCTATGTCCAGAAGTGGTAAAGTAGACGGTTTCATCATACTGTATTCCAAGAAAGATGATCCCGTCATCGATTACCTTTTTAACGAAGGTCTTTTATATATTCTGATTGGAAAAGCAACACAGTATACCAACCAGACTATCTATATTGATAATGATAACCTGCTTGCCGGAAGAGAAGCGGCTGAATATCTTTATCAGCTTGGACACCGCCGGATTGCCTACCTTGGTTCCGACAGCTCCCTGATGTTCTCTGCCGATCGCAAAGCCGGTTACCAGCTTGCGCTTGCAAGCCACCAACTCCCGGTTCGTCCGGAATATTGCGTGGAAGTAAAGAATGTATCAGAGAATAACGAAGAAGCCATACGCGGGCTCCTTATGCAGAAAGACCGCCCGACAGCAATCCTGGTCAGCGACGATATCCTCGCCGTCTCTTTAGAAAGAGTCTGTCTGGAAAACCATCTTGCAATCCCGGAAGATCTGTCGATCATCTCCTTCAATAACTCTTTGTTCGCAAGACTGACCTCACCACAGTTAACATCAATCGACATCGGAGCAGGCCAACTCGGAAGTGAAGCCGCTTCCCAGATCATCAACCACATAGAAAATCCAAATCTCCTTGCAACCAAGATCATTGTTCCTCACCACCTGATCGAACGGGACAGCTGTTGTAAAATATAACCTGTAAGAGATTTTGCTATAACATCATAAAACACAAAAAGGAAATATATAATGTTATAAGGTTTTCTGCATAGCAAACGAAAACATTTACATTATATATTTCCTTTTCATTTTTCATTATAAAATCTTAGATAAAAATTCCTTAAGACGAGGATCTTTTGGATTCTCAAAAAATTCCTCCGGTTTTGCCTGTTCTTTTATCTGTCCCGCATCTATAAAGATAACTCTGGAACCAACTTCCTTGGCAAATCCCATCTCGTGTGTTACCACAACCATCGTCATGCCTTCTCTTGCAAGCTGTTTCATCAGCTCCAGAACTTCTCCTACCATCTCCGGATCGAGTGCCGATGTCGGCTCGTCAAACAGGATCACATCCGGATCCATTGCCAGCGAACGGACAATTGCAATTCTCTGCTTCTGACCGCCGGATAACTGCGATGGATACGAATCTGCCTTTTCGGCAAGTCCTACTCGTTCCAGAAGTTCCATTGCTCTTTTATCTGCCTCTTCCTTACTCTTTCCAAGAAGCTTGATCGGAGCAAGTGTGATATTTTCCTTGATCGTCTTATGTGGGAATAAATTAAAGTGCTGGAACACCATTCCCATCTTCTGACGGTGCTTGTTAATATCCACATGTTTGTCTGTAATATCCACACCTTCAAAATAGATATGTCCCTGATCCGGAACCTCAAGAAGATTCAGAGAACGCAGGAATGTTGACTTACCGGAACCGGATGGTCCTACAATAACGACCACTTCTCCTCTGTGAATCTCCTCGTCAATCCCATTCAGCGCATGGAAATCCCCGTATATTTTATGCAGACCTTCTACTTTGATCAGTACATCATCTTTCTTAGTGGTCACTGTTTCTCAACCTCCTCTCCAGTAAGCTGACAAGCTTGGTAAATATCATTACCATTGCCAGATAGATCAGTGCAACGGCGATCAACGGCATAAATGCATCATATGTACGGCTTCGAATGATATCCCCGCCTTTAGTCAGGTCCTGTAATGCGATATAACCGGATACAGAAGTTTCCTTTAACAGAGAGATAAATTCATTACAAAGTGTCGGGAGTACATTCTTAAATGCCTGTGGCATAACAATATACATCATCGTCTGTGCATAATTAAATCCAAGGCTTCGCCCTGCTTCAAACTGTCCGTTATCGATAGACATAATACCAGAACGGAATATCTCGGCAACATATGCACCCGAGTTAATACCAAATGCTACGATCGCAACGACAACCTTACTGATATCAACACTTCCAAATATAATAAAGTAAATGATCATCAGCTGTACAACTACTGGTGTTCCACGGATCACCGTCAGATAAACTTTACAGATTGCATTCAGAATCTTCAATTTGCCGGTCTTATCATGTGTTGTACGGACAATTGCAATCAAAAATCCAAGTACTACACCAATCAATACTGCAAATACAGTAACCAGCAAAGTAATCTTCAGACCATCTGTAATATATCTCCAGCGGTTATCATCTATAAAATTCGAAATAAAACTACTTTTCAATTCCTGCATATTCTCATCCTACTCTTCTGGATTATTTCTTAACGATGATCATCTGTTTTCCTGTGTAATAGGAATCAGAAAAATCTACCTGTTTCTCTCTTTCCTTTGTAACAGTCATACCAGCCGCACCAAAATCTGCTTTTCCGCTGTCAACTGCTGCAATAATTGAGTCAAATTCCATATCATTTACAGTAAGTTCCATACCGAGCTTATCTGCGATTGCCTGTGCAAAGTCTACATCAACACCAACAATCTTGTTATCTTCATAATATTCATATGGCTCAAATGCTGCATTTGTTGCCATCACAAGTTTACCATTAGAATGATCGACATCTGCCGGAGACTCATATCCTTTTTCTTCTGTTCCGTCGATATAATATCCAACGATCTTGTCAAATGTTCCGTCTTCTTTCAGTTCCTTGATTGCTGCGTTGAATTTGTCTTCCAGCTCTGTATTGCCCTTTTTAAAGCACATTGCATAATCTTCTTCTACATAAGGTGTCTCAAGAATCTTCAGTCCGTCATTTGCATCTACAAATGCTTTTGCAGGCTCGTTATCAATAACAACTGCATCGATCTTTCCTTTTACCAGTGCCTGTACTGCATCTGCACCTTTATTAAAACGCTCTACATGATCATCACCGAAATCATCAGAACAGTAGATATCGCCTGTTGTACCTGTCTGAACACCAATCTTTGCATCCTTAAGATCATCTGCACTTTCAATTTTCTTTTCTTCTTTTTTAGATCCGCATGCTGCCATAGAACATACACATGCACCAATCAGCATTACACTGATAAGTTTCTTTAATTTCATAATCTTTTCCTCCATTCTTTTGACAAACTGTATAAAAATACATATATACTTAATATATTATCATGTTTTAATCAAAAAACAAGTGGATAATTCCACATATTCGCAAAACATCCACCCATTTTCTTTATACATTTCTATGCAATTACAGTCTGAATAATAGTCCATACAATGATCAGACCGCCCAAAACGATACGATAATATCCAAATACTTTAAAATCATGCTGTTTGATATATCCCATAAGGAACTTGATCGCAATAACCGATAATCCAAAAGACACGATACATCCAAGCATCAGAAGACCAAATTCTGCGCCTGTAAAATGGAAACCGAATTTGATCAGTTTCAAAAGACTGGCACCAAACATTGCCGGAATTGCCAGGAAAAATGTAAATTCTGCAGCCACTTCTCTTGATACTCCGATCAGCAGTGCTCCGACAATCGTAGCTCCTGATCTTGATGTTCCCGGTATCAGCGCAAGCATCTGGAAGAAACCGATCCATAATAACATCTGTACACTTAACTGGGAGATCCTTGTCACAGAAGGTTTTTTGCCTGCATTATGATTTTCTACAACGATAAATAAGATACCATATACGATCAGCATCACTGCTACCGGAATCGGTTTATAGAAGATCTCATCCAGAATATCATTGAACAGAACTCCTACGATTCCTGCAGGTACCGATGCGATCAGTACCTTGATCCACATCTGCCAGGTCAGCATCTT
The DNA here is from genome assembly GCF_023669465.1 of Dorea sp. MB18-49. Taxonomy (NCBI): domain Bacteria; kingdom Bacillati; phylum Bacillota; class Clostridia; order Lachnospirales; family Lachnospiraceae; genus Dorea; species Dorea sp. MB18-49. The sequence goes on along the minus strand of NZ_JAMOYX010000039.1, from coordinate 3,960 downwards.
CTGCTTGTGGCTCTTTCTTGGTGAAAACGGGTTCAACTTATGAAAATACAGTACTACAACTGCCATGATCGCACCTAACTGAATAACCACATCAAACATCTCCATAAATGCATCACTCATACTTGGTTTCAGCACATTTCCAACCAGAATCAGATGTCCGGTACTGCTGACAGGAAGCCACTCTGTGATTCCCTCTACAATTCCTAAAATTATAACCTTGATAATATCTAACATGTTGCGCTCCTTTCCTTAATCCAGCATATATTTTTCTATAAATTTCGCAACGCCCTCTTCGTCATTGGATAATGTCACATAATCTGCTGCTTCTTTTACGGAAGGAATGGCATTTTCCATTGCCACACCCGTTCCTACTTCTTTCAGCATCTTCAGATCATTGTTGCCATCTCCGAACGCCATGATTTCTTCTCTTGGAATTCCAAGAAGCTTTCCAAGTTCGATCATTGCTTTTCCCTTGTTCACTCCTGCTGCATTAATCTCCAGATTCATCGGAAGCGCTCCCGTGATCTCAATTCCCGGAACATCTTCGATCTCTTTTCTGGCCGCATCACGATCTTCCACAGAAGTAAATAACGCCTGGATCTTATCTACAGGAAGTTTCGTCTCATCAAATTTGACTCTCACATCATCCACTGCCACACGTGTAGACATAATATAATTCGCCATTGCCGGAACACTCAGATATTTACCAATATGTTCCAGTGCTTCCCGCGAGGCATAGCCTACGCCATCAAAATAAATCTCCCGAAATGTATCATAATGTTCGAATACGTCCAGCATTACTTCTGCAATATCATGTGGAAGCAGTTCCTCTACAATTGCTTCATTCTTCTCAAGATCTATAACTCTTCCGCCGTTCGCAGTAACCGCATAACGTATGCCCGGGAATTCCAGCAGTTCCTTTGGCACTCCCGTAATAGGTCTTCCCGTCGCCGGCATCACAATAATTCCCTGTTCAATCGCTCTTTTCAACACATCTTTCGTATATTGTGTCAACTCTTTGTCAGATTTTAAAAGTGTTCCATCCAGATCCATTCCAATCATTCTGGTTTTAATTTTCATATGTAATTAATTCCTTTCCTTCTCTTAAAAACATAAGAAGTTTCTTACTGATCTTATTCTCTCCCTGTTCATATGCCTTTTCTCCGTGATCGATCATTTTTTCAATGATATCTTTATTTCCGGCCGGAGCAAACAACACTGTATCTTTTCTCGGAATCATGATGATCAGATCATCCTTCAACTTGTCTGCGCAGACCTGCCAGATATGCTTAAAGCACACGGAACTTGCCTCATGATGTCCGTCTGCTACGATCCCATATCCCCCATACCAGGTATTCGCAATTACAAATTCTACATCTCTGTTCAGATTTTCACAAGCTTTATGATACAGTTTTATGATATCACATTCAGGTGGAAGCATGTTATCCTTTAAGATCTCATATATATCTTCCCCTCTTTTAATTGCAAACACTACGTTCAGATCCCCAAGGAACCCAATTACAGGTGCATCTTCTTCCGAAAAATGCTTTCCATTCAAAGCCTGGGAATCCGTAAGCTCTGCTTTTATCCACGGATAGATCTGCTCACTGATATTTTCCAACCTATAATTTTCTTCTTCGTATTTTTTCATATTATATATATTCCTCTCTTATTCAGACATTCTACCTATTTATTTTATACATAATTCTTTCCTCTGTAAACCTTTTCCGAATTAGTTTACATAAAGTTTAATATATCTTTAACCTGCCAAAAGAAACCTAAAATTTGCTTTATAATGAATTTTGTTGTATAATAGATAAGCATTCGCGAAAAGGGAAAGGATATGTTTATGATAAGTATGAAAAAGAAACGAGCATTACGATCGGCTTTGGCAATTACCATCTGCACCGTAACAATTGCTTCTGTTAGTACTCCGGTATATTCAGCACCTTCGACAGATGAATTGGAAAATACCACCTCTGATCTCAAAGGTGAGTTAAACGATTTAAACAGCCAGTTATCTTCTTTAAGTAAAGAGCTGGACACTGCTTCCAGTCAGGTAGAGGATCTGGCTGCCAAAGTAGAAAAATCAAAACTGGATCTAGCTTCTGCCCAGCTTGATGAGGAAGCTCAGTATGATTCCATGAAAGATCGTATCAAATTCATGTATGAAGGCGGCGGAGCATCTCTGGTTCAGATTCTGCTCACTTCCGAAAATATGGGAGATTTTCTGAATAAAGCTGAATATGTTGCAACTATCAGTAAGTATGACCGCTCTATGCTGGAAGAATTACAGCAGGTTCGTGCTAATGTAGAAAAGAAACAGAAAGATCTGGAAGAACAGCAAAGCAAACTTTCCGGACTTCAGGAAACATTGACAAGCAAACGTGATGAACTGAATTCAAAGATTTCATCCACTTCCGGAGAACTGGCAAATTATCAGGCACAGTTGGATCGTGCCAAAGCTGCCGAGGAAGCATTAAAGCTTGCACAGAATGATAAAATATCTGGCTCTGTAAAATCAGAAGCCTCAAAACCAAGTAACTCAACCAATACTACGAATAACGCGAATAAAACAAATTCAACAACAAACGGTTCGACTAATCAAAATAAAAATAACACCACTAATAATACCGGCAACCATACTACCAACACAGGCAACAACACCAATGTATCTACAACGGATGTCGCATTATTAGCGGCAATCCTTCAATGTGAAGCAGGTAGTTATGATGGAATGCTTGCTGTTGCAACTGTTATCATGAACCGCGTAGCAAGCCCGGCTTATCCGAATACTCTGCGTGCTGTTATATACCAGTCAGGACAATTCGCTCCAACCTGGAACGGTTCATTGAATAAAGTACTGAGTAAAGGTGCTTCATCCACCGCTTATTCTGTAGCTCGGGCTGCACTTGGTGGTGCAAGACATTCTGCAGTTATCAATTGTCTGCAGTTCAGATCCGCGTCAACCGGTGTATCCGGAATCAACATTGGTGGAAATGTATTTTTCTAATTTTATTTAGTAGCTGACATTGTCTCCTGCATACTATGGTATAAAAAATAAGCCTCATTTTGAGGCTTATTTTTTATACCATAGTACACGGTAGAAATTAGCGGCAACACCTTTCCTGTATTAATATCATCTATTCATACTCCATAACATCGATCCATTTCATCAAGAAGTCTTTTTCCAGACGGATATCTTTCCCAAGCTCTGCAGCAGCTACGATTGGCAGCCATTGTTCTACATACTGTCTTGCTGTGTCACTCTTCTTGCAGAATAACTTAAGATAAAGATCTGCACTTTCCTGATCATGTAATGCAAATAACAGATATGTCATTGCAGCATCTGCACTTGCATTTCCCTGTGAAGCATGTGCCCAGTCGATCACTGTCATCTTTCCGTTCTTTTCAACAATCACATTACTCGGGTTAAAATCACCGTGACACAATTTCGTATGCTTCGGCATTCCTTCCAATCTGGTCAAAAGCTCATAACGTTCTGTTGCATCCAAATCTTTCAGACTTCTTATCTCATCTGCCAGTTTGTCTTTTAATTTCGGTAATGTTGTGGCCGTTTTGCTCTGTACTTTAAGCTGAAGATCTACAAAATCTGACATGTATTTTTCAAGATTGGCACGGTCAACTTTCATCATCTCTTCCAAAGTTTTTCCTTCTCTGTTCTCAATGAGCAGTGCCCATTCTCCATTAATCTGAGTTACCTCTTTTAATTTTGGAATATCCAATCCTGTTTCTTCAACTTTCACTGTATTCAATGCTTCATTAAATACCGCTGACTTCGGATGATCTGTTGCAAATATTTTAACAATACCTTCCTCTGTCTTATAAACTGATTTATAAGGTCTCTCTACGATTAAATTTTTCTTCTCAAGCTTCATACAGATTCCTCCTTTTTATTGAATCTTTGGCCCCTTCCTTCTTGTTATCTGTATTATATAC
>NZ_JAMOYX010000038.1:0-31203 GCF_023669465.1 Dorea sp. MB18-49 | reverse complement strand
TCTTACATATGTAATAATTCCCTGTAAAAATTTTTTTATTCTTCAAAATACTCATCCAATATTGTTGCATCTTTTTTAACAACATAACCACTTCCACCGATTCCTTTCTTCTAATTTTTTTGTTCCTTAAATCTTACGCTTGTAATATTTAAAAATCAAGTCTATTTTCAGGAATTGTATACTCCAGATTCACCATCTTTATGTGCGATATATCCTATTTTATTACCATCCTCTATATCTTCTCCATTTTTGTTACCCTGTCATTTTAAAGAACATCCTTACTTACACTGTTACATATTTTTCCGCTTCTTCTTTGCACTTCAACGTATTTCCATGCCCAATTACATATTCCATACATTCTTTTCCCTGCTCTTCTTTTCCGATTCGGTAGTAACATACTCCCAGCAGGAATCTGCGTGTAACCTCATAATAAGGCAACTTTTCCGTATCATTTTCCAGTAATCTTACTGCTGCCTCATCTTCACCTTTCAGCATCAAATTTTTTGCCATAAACAGTGGATTCTTTTGAAATACTTTCCCTGCTTTTTCTAATGTAGCCGAATAACCTGCCGCATCTTTCTCCTGATATTTCTTCGACAGTTCGAGATTCGTCATGACCTGCTGCCAGGAACGTCCCTCTCTTTTTCCTTCCCATTCATTCTTTATATACTCTTCTGCCTTCTGCAACTGCCCATTTATGATCAGTGCAACTACATATTTAGACTCAGCTATCAGCATGACACTTTTTTGAAATCCATGATAATCCAAGCTCTTTCCGTACTTTATCAACTCTTCCAGCATTTCTGAATATTTTTCTGCATCACATTGCTGTGACAGAATCCGGTCAATTTTTGAAAAATCTCTGAGAATGTCCCTGATTAAAATGAATATACCTGCAATCAGATCAACCACCACGCAAATCCACAGAAGCCAGGGATCTGTCGTGACCCAGCCCGGCTGCTTCACATCGAAAAAGAGTACTGTCTCCTGATGCGGGAACGGATTTCCTTTGAAAATACTCACCACACAGATCAATGCTGCATAAATCAACAGCACATTCCGTATCATCCTGATGCGTCCATTTTTCTGCTTTTCATAAATCTTTTTTATCTGCTCTTCCATTTTCTCTACCTCGCTGTCACACTATTTTTGTACCTACAACATAATTATACATAATTTCTGCTGTTATTGAAATCTTCTCTTGCTGTCTCCTGCTTTCCGGGAGTATAAGCTGCCAGCAGAGTTTTATGGCACTCGGACAGGCAAAGATCAGTCTGCTTCTTGCATGCCTGCGAAAACTGATCCTGCTGATCCCTCTGATCTTTATCCTGCCGCTCTTTTTATCTGATAAGGTATTTGCAGTTTTCCTTGCAGAACCAGTCAGTGATATCCTGGCGGCTGCCATTACAACCATAACCTTCTTAAGCCGCTTTAATGGAATATTGAACCAGAAAGACCTCGCCTGCTGCAAAATTTTCACCAATACAGACTGATGCAATTAATGCCAGTGATACCAGTACATCTGATTGCCTGAACCTGTCCGATTATTTTCTTCAGTCTTCGGTGCAGATTATCTGCATCCATACATTGTCTCATCTTCCCATCTCCTTATCACCAGAAATATTAATATTGTAGCGAATCTCTGTTCGGTTGTACAATATCTACTGTTGCCTGTTCTTCTTTCTCCGCTGCTTTGCAAAATTCTTCTACTTTTTCACGATTGACCATATCGATCTGATTATCACAATCTACTGCCGCATATCCTTTTTCTTCCAGACAATTGATAATTTTTCTTTTCACCTTTAATGTATTTAACTCCGACTTCTCCTTCATATAAACAGACCGAAAAGTTTGCGCTGTTTTTTTACTTCTGCATTCATTTCAGATTCTACGGTTTCTTTCTTTTCTTCTTTTTCCGTAATTCGATTTTGTCCGCACCCTGTAAAAACAATAAGAACTATCAATATCATCGCAAATATCTTACATATGTAATAATTTCTCATAAAAATTTTTTTATTCTTTAAAATACTCATCCAATACTGTTGCATCTTTTTTAACAACATAACCACTTCCACCGATTCCTTTCACATTCTCAACCATACTGATAAGAAGAATTGGTTTGTCCACGCTTTTATCTGCCGTAAACACCGAAAACCACCCGATTTCTTTGCCAGAAGTATCTTCTTTCGTTGCCTTCAACTCGGCTGTCCCTGTTTTTCCAGCCAGCAAAATATCGTCACGATGTGCAGCATATCCGGTTCCTTCCGGATCATTTACAACACCTTCCACCCCTTGCATAATTTCTTCTACATTTTCTTTACTAAACGCATTTTCTATCCATGTTTCACCGGATGCTTCTTCTTTGTATTTCAAATACGGTTTTATCATATTCCCTTCATTTAAAAATGAAGTATAAATACTTGCCAGATGTAATGGATTTACAAGAATCTGCCCTTGCCCATAACCACTATCTGCCAATTGTATTTCTGTTTCTATTTTATCTGTATTGGAATATGTTGATTCCTGCATCGCAATCTCAAACGGCATATTCTGATTAAATCCTATTTCATTTAAAGTATTCATAAAATTCTCACTACCAATTTTAAGAGCTGCCTTTGCAAAATAAATATTATCAGAATAGATAATTGCATTTTTCATAATAACCGGTTCATATTCATGAAGTGTTGTCACTTGATAAGATCCCCAAGACGAATCTTTCTGCCATGCCAAACCTTCATTTCCAAAATCTTCTTTTGGATCTATGCTTTCCGTTTTCAACCCAATTCCTGCCACAACTGGTTTAAATGTTGAGCCAGGACACCATACTTGACGAAAACGATTATATAATGGCTTCTTTTCATCTTCGTTTAATGATGTCCATTTCTCTGATGATAAGCCCCGTATAAATTCATTATTATCATAAGATGGGGTACTTACCAAAGCCAATACTTCTCCCGTATAAGGATTCATTGCGACAGAACACCCCGGATCTTCTTTAAACTGCTCGTATAATGATTTTTGCAAATCGGAATCTATCGTTAATCTTATATCCATACCATCTTCTTTAAAAATACTTGCAAGAACCTCTTTTACTTCCCCATCACTATCCAAAATCTTTATATCACAACCATCTTTTCCTTTTAATTGCTTTTCGTATAACTTTTCCAACCCAGATCTTCCGATTACACTTTCAGCTGAATATCCTTCCCCTGGATGATTTTCCAAATCTTCTGCTGTTACAGACTGTACATAACCAATTAAATGAGCTGCTGCTTCCCCTAACTCATAGGTTCTAACTTCCACATCTGATAGCATAACCCCTGGAATTTCCAAAAGTTTATTCTGACAATCCTGCTCCTCAAGTGTCTTTTCTTCTGGCTGTATTTTCATTAAATCTATTTCTTCTACTTTTGGAATAGTTTCAATTGGTACAAAAGAATCTTCTTTTACCCACTTTGCTGTGAGTTTGTTATTTATTGTTTCTACATCTATCTCTAATAACTCCGCTATTTTTTCAATAGATACATTCCTGTCTTCCAGCTTTCCCGGTATAATGCCAACTGATGTTGCTACTCCTTTTCCTGCAAGCATTTTACCATCTCGGTCTAATATTTCTCCTCTCTCCGCTTTTGATGTAGTAACACTTATTTTATCATCACTCTCTAAATCTGGAAAAATCAAACTATCCTGCCATACTAATTTATATCCCTGTTTCGTTTTCTTCAGTTCTGCCATATTGTCAAATTGTATTGTTCCGGCAATTGTATTACATGATGTTTCATACGAAAGCGTAACTGTATCTGCTTTTTTCTCTTTCACAGTTACATGACTGATTTTGATGTCACTGACCTCTATTCCCTCGTATATCTTAGAATTTCGTTGTATGTACTCTTCTTTTGTCAGATAAACTTTTTCATCTGAATCTATCATAGTGTACATTACTTCATATTCCTTTTTTTCAATATGGTTCATATATTCCATAAGTGTATTTTCTGGTGATTCCGTTATAGTCCTTTTTAATAAAATACCTCCTGAAACAGCAATTACTGTTATAGCCACTATCAGCCCAAAAATCTTACAAGTGTAAGATTTTTGGGTGCTTTGCTTTTTCCGTTTTCTTTTCATAGATACCCCTTTCTTCTAATTATTTTATTTTTCTAAATCTTACACCTGTAATATTTAGAAGTCAAGTCTATTTTTAGGAATTGTATACAACGGATTCAATATTAGACTATCATATTCTTTCTCCTGCCTTTTAATATGCCGGAACACCGTATCCATAGATGTTACTGCTTCCAATACTATAACTCCGTCTTGCCACCTTATCTCCACTGTTTCCTTCAATGGTATTCACTGTTCCACCGCTGACACTCTCCACAATTCCAACGTGGTCAATCGTTCCATTGTTTCCCCAATCAAAGAAAATAATATCTCCTGCCGCCGGGGTATAACTTCCGTCACGGAACCTACCTTTACTTTCAAACCACTTCACACCGTCCGAACAAAGAGAAAATTTCGGAATGACTCCACTCTGAATATAACCGCTCTGGTCTGCACACCAGGACACAAAGCAGGCACACCACTCTACCCGACTTCCAAATCCATACCAGCTCCAGTAAGTTGTCCCACTTTTCCCTTCCTGCGATGCTGCCACCTGAACGATTGCCTGATTGCCGATACCTGTCGGGATTCTTCCAAATGCATAATACTGAAGCACATGTGGTACATACTGCTTGTCCCCATAACTGCTCCACCCCATTCTCTGTGCCATCATATCAGAAAATTCTGCTGCATTTGCAAAGGTGTATCCACCCCTGGCTTTCGCCCATTCCAGATATCCATTTCCAAAATTGTAACTTTGCAATGCCAGTTTAATATTTTCCATATCCAGAGGATTTTTTACCCCTGCACGTTCCAGACAGCTTTTTATCTCCTGCACTCCGCAAGAAATCGAATACTCTGGATCAGTGATTCCATTCGGCTGTTTGGGGTATTTTGTATTAAAGCTCCCTTCTGAACACTGCATCGGGTCAAATCCTCTCCCACCTGATTCCTGCATCATAATGGCTTTGATTAGTTCCACATACTCTCCAATGCCATATTGATTTGCATACTGACGGATTAGTGGTTCGTATGCTTCTACTTCTGCACTAACCGAAGAAACCGTACTGGAATTATCCCCACCTGTCATGCATAGAAATCCACCAAATAAAATGACGATAATCAAAATCATAACCGCAATCCAACCACCTGCAGTCAATGCACTCAGTAATACTTTTGTAGCTTCAATCAACGCTTTTATTGCATGTGTTACCGCTTTTGCTGTCTTTTTCACTGCAATCCTGGTATTCTGTGCAGTCTGCCTTGCTGTCTGCACTGCTTTTTCTGCTTTTTTCATAGAATAATGCATTGCCCGGACAGAAGCATTTGCAGTCTGCTCCGATGTCTTAATGCTGGTCTTTGCCGTCTGTTCTGCAGTCTTGACTGATTTTCCAGATGTCTTGATGGTACCCTTTCCGGTATTCTTTACAACCTGCTCCGATACTTTCCCGGTCTTAATGGTTCTTTTATCCCGCTCAACAGTCTTGATTTTTTTTACAGCAAGTTTTTTTCCCTGCTCCTGTGCCTTTTCCCCGCCTGAAGGCGGTACTGGTCGGATTTGTTCTTTCGGCTGGTAAACTGTTTCTTCGCCTGCCAAAGAAACAGAAGCTTTCTCTTTCTTCCGTTCAATAATCTTTCCTGCCTGTCTACGTACCTGATGCCCTGTTTCGTGAAAGATGCGGTCAGCATACTCGCTGGCCGCATCTTCTGCATAACCTACCGGATTATTCTCTCTATCACTGGATTTCTCCGTCGATTGCATGACAGTTTCTTTTGTTCTGACATAGGAATGTTTGACATGGTCTGTCACCGTAACCGTCTTATCTAATACTTTAATATCCTTATGGACTTGGCGTGTTTTTATCTTACGATCCATCGCTTTCCTCCATTTGAATCTTTATCTAGCGTTCATGATTAGTTTCTTTTTTATTCACCTGTGGCAGTTCCCGGCAGTATTCCGGATACTTTATGCGGATTGCTTCATAAAAATATGGTGCATGACCACAATCAAACATCTCGTATGGGGTAAACAGACTTTCTTCTCCTTTCTCCACATATCCATTCCACAAGTTAAATGCCAGTCTCGTCAATCGTGCCGAACCGCCTGTCTGCCACCCTTCATGCAGTGCTTCCGGTTTAATCAAACGCTCCTTAAAATCAAACATGCGGTCAACATGATTTCTGGTATCTTCAGAAATTCCCACACAATAGAAAAATGAACTGTAATAACTGTCGTGCTTTCCGCATTTTGCTAACATCTGATAAAAAAAACTTTCATGTTCCTTTGATGAAAATCTGATTTCTGACATATTTTTCTCCTTTTCCGGCACTAAAAAAACGCCACAAATTGTGACGATTTCCGGTGCCATTCTCTTAAATTGATTATTGAAGTTACATTCTTCCTCGGTTGATACTGTCCTCTCCCGGCTTTGTGGTCATCAGTTTATACAACCTTGTATTGGTCGGGAATCTATTGACGAACGGTACAAGTGAACTTCCGTATTTCACCAAACCGCAACCGGCATCTGCATTTGTGATATATCCCATTTGCTCAGTGGAGATATTCAGAAGTGTTGCCAACTTTGCTCTGTCCGGCTCTGCCTGATTAAGCATCACGATATACTCACTGTTGGAAATCATCGTACTTGCAAGAACAGAATCTAACAGATATTCCACGTTCTGGGTAATTGCTGTCGGAAATGCATTACGCTTACGAAATCTTCGCCATGCAGAGTTAAAAAATGCTCCGGAATACTCATTTTCAAATACTACATGAAACTCGTCTAAGAAAATATGAGTTCGCTTTCCCTGTTTCCAGTTCTCTGTTACCCGGTTCAGCATTGCATCAGTGATAACCAGAAGTCCCATGGTCTTTAGCTGCTTTCCTAAATCCAGAATGTCGTATACCATGATACGGTTATTCACATCAACATTACTTTCATGTGCAAATGCGTCCAGACTTCCATTTGTAAATAATTCTGATACCAGTGCCAAATCCTGTGCTTCCGGTTCTTCCTGTTCCAGAAACTTTTCACGCAACACCCGTAAAGTCGGCACTGCTCCGCCATGCTGATATTCCTCATAGACTTCCCCTACACATCGGTCAATAATGGAACGTTCCTTCGCATTGATCCCTTTTTTATCCAACTGCTCAAACAAAGATAAGATAAACTGTGACTTTTCAATTACCGGATCACCGCCATCTCCATATCCGTCTACCATATCCATTGCATTGATGTGGTCCCTGCTTCCTGCAGCAATACGAACCACTTCTCCGCCCATTGCTTCAACCAACGATGCATACTCTCGCTCTGGATCACAAATCAGGACATCGTCCTGCGTTGCCAGTGCCAGGAATACAATCTGCATTTTTGCATTAAAGGATTTTCCACTTCCCGGCACACCTAAAAGGAATGAGTTCGGGTTCAGGAGTTTTTCTTTATTGCACATGATTAAGTTATGAGAGATTGCATTTTCTCCACAATAGATGCCGCCTGCGTCCATAATCTCCTGCACCCGGAATGGCATCAACACTGCCACGCTCTCCGATGTCAGCGTGCGGACTGCCGGAATCTTTCGGTGTCCGATGGGAAGTGCTGTATTTAGTCCGTCCATTTGCTGAAATTTCAAAACTGAAAACTGGCATAACTTTTTCCGTCCAATGGTCAGAAGTGTTTCCGTATCTGCGTCAAGCTGCTTTTTCGATTCTGCAGTATGCACCATAGTCAGTACACCGAACATCATACGCTGGTCACGTGTAGTCAGATCATCCATGAACTCTTTACTTTCTTTTCTCTGCTGTTCCAAGTCATAAGGAATCACTGCGGAAAAGTTATTGTTGGCATTCTGCCGTCTCTGCCAGTTTGTGATATTCGTCTCCACACCAAGCAGACGTTTTTCCACTTCCTGCACTGCTTCATCAGTAGGAACAGGAATCACATCAATGCTCAACATCAGATTTCGATTCATGTCGGTCAGTTCTGCTATCATATCGTCTTTAATGTAAGAAGCATACTCCCGAAGAAAGAGTACCCTTCCGTAACGCTCTCCCATGCGGAAATAATCTTTTTCAAATTCAAAAGTATCCGGGCAGATATAATCTTTGAAGCTGTGCCCTTTTCTCATACTCTCCTGAATATCAAAATGGAAACCAGATTCTTCTCCTGTACGGTAAAAATCATGCAGAATCCGTAACTTATCTTCTCCATTTACCTCTGCACATTTGGAACCCAATCTTGCAAAATGGCTGTTCAGCTCTGTTGTCACTCGTGCAAAATACGTTCTGGCTTCTTCGATCGTTTTCTTATAGCAGGATACTGTCATATATTTTTCCTGCACTATGCTGTTTGAACTGGTTGCCTTATCTAAAAGCATGTTGTTGTACTCTTTCCGATATAAATCCAGTCCGTCCTCCTGCATCGGAATCAGAATTGCTTTTTCAAAATCCACTTTATTCAAGCGGCGATTATTGATCGTTATTTTTGTTGTTCCACCGCAATCGAACGAATTTAATAAGTCCATATATTCCAGAAACATGGTTTCTTTATCTACTTTGCTTGCCACCGCGTAGTTGATATCTGTAAATTTATAAGTACGTGCAAATTTATTTCTCCCGATTTTAAATATCCCGTCAGACCAGATGGTCTCGATGGGAATTACCTGCTGTACACTTCTTGGAATTACAAATTTTTCTTTATCCTGCTTAAAGATATTACTCAGCGTTTTTATCATTTTTCTTGCGTCCCTCCTTCTTCAGACTTTCTTTCTCATATTTTTTAATGACTGGTTCTACTGCATCAAAATAAAGATTTTCTGACCGGAACACCAGTTTTTTCGGCATCAGGATTTCCGATTTAATCCATGCCCAGATAAACTGCTCCGCTGTCATTCCATGATATTTTACAAACCCGAACACTACACATGGGGCAGCTCCCAGTACACAAATCCAACTCACTGTTTCCATACTCATGTATGGGTGAAGCAAAAAATAAAGCCCAACGGCAATCCCGCAGGCTAATCCTGAAAAGATAAACTGTCTTAGGGACAATCCGAAAAAGATTGCTTCCGTGTAATCCCTGATTTCCTTGTTAATTTTTACTTCCAAAACGATACACCTCCAAATCGCACATTTGTTATATTTTTCCTGTTCTGTTACACTTTGGGTAAATGAAAGGGGGACTGACCTATGCCAATCACTGTTATGATTTCACTTGTTGTTACCGTTGCTCTATTCCTGATTTCTCTGCTGTTTCGGATTGCTGCCAGATTAAATCTGACCTTACCGCTGTTATACTTTCTTGCTGTTTCCACAATTCTGAATCCATGGACAGCAACTCATGAGAAACTTGCATTTGCAATCCTCTATCTGCTGACTGCCTTTTCTGTTCTCAGCTGGATTTTTGCTCTGCGACGCAAATGGCAGGAACATCAATACTACAAAGCTATGAAAGATGATATGTCCTTCCAGATTTCTCGTGCCAGACAGAGAGGGATTCCTTTAGATTCTGTTCATTTTGATTCTCAGGGGAATATGCGGTATAACAACAGCAACAACATTGTAGAATAAATTTTAAGGATGCTTTCGGGCGTCCTTTTTACAATCCCATCATTTCCCGTACTACCCTGTCTGACATCTTCACTGCTCCGACCAGTACAAGCATATTGAAAATCAATTCTCCAATATAACTCCACACCATAGTCACTGCTGCTGCGTCCGGATCGACTACTGGCGGTGATGATGCAAATAGTGAAAAAATAATGCAGGCAAGCACCACGATTGCTCCTTCCAGACACACTGCTGCATAAGACTTTAAAAAACTTCTTCCGAAATTCTGGCTTGGTTCTCCTGCAAAGGAAGATAACGGAATCGGTGCAATGGCTGTATAAAGATATAATCGAAAAAATCTTCCATATACACTCATAATCATAATGAAGCTCAATACCGTAATGAACAGTCCACCGATCAGTGTCACCGCCCATAGTGGGATACTTTCAAAAAATCCACAATCTTCTACTGCCTTTATAATCTCGTCCGGTAATACTGTATCTTCCGTACTTCCAAATCCTGCTGTCTTCATAATCGTACTCGTTATTCCCTGTACAATATTAAAAAGTGCCATCATCAATTCCAATCCATACGTGACTACGCCTTTTGCAATCGCAAAGCGTATAAAAATTTTCAATGCGTGTTCCGGTCTTTTTACCTCTGTGAAACTGCCACAAGTCTTGACCACTCCGACTACAAAGAAAAGCACTAACAAGGCATAGCCGATTGCCTGCAACGCTCCATGAATCTGCACAATCACCTGCCAGATACCGCCACCTTTAAAGTTTTCCGGTGACTGTGTGAGTATCTGCCAGATTTCCGCAAGTTTACTGTTCCAGGTATCCAAAGCATTTTGCAAGTTCTGTACTACCCAGTTATCTGACACGTTCTAAACACCTCCTGTCTTAGTCGGAACGGTGCGGCTCCATATGGGCCTGCACCGTCCCATTTCTTTTATTTTTCTATTCTTCTTAACCCGTAATCAAATTCAAGATTTCTTTTGCAAATGTAATGATTACACCACCTGCTAATGTTAAGAATCCATTGGCTCGCTGACTTGGATCGTGAGATTTCAGTGATAAACCAACCTGCACAATTCCAAATCCCAGTAAAATCATTCCGATAGCACGAATCAGTCCAAAGATAAATGTGGACAGATTATTGATTACGGTCAGTGGATCGTCTGCCGCAAATACGGTACTTGCTCCTGCTGTCATAATCAGTACCATTGCAATATACACTGCCATGGCACGTTTCATTTTTGCTGTCATTGGCAGCTTTTTCGTTACTTTTATTGTTTCTTTCTTCTCCTGCTTCTTTCGCATATCTAACTTCATTTTTTGATAGCCTCCTATATATTTTTCTTGGATTTACTCATATTTCTGTATAATTTCTTCCAAATCTTCATCAGATAATAATTCGTAATCTTCCGATTCCAGTGCATCGTCTGTGAGTTCACCTTCTAAGCTGTCTCCCAGTGAGATACTTGCCACTGCCCGGTCAACTGCTCCATGCAGATATGGTTTTCCGTTTCCGTCAGTTGTAAGTCCCACATTGGGGTGCTTTAAAATATCAAATTTCTCGTCTAAAATTGGTCGTTCTCCACGAATAAAAAGAATCGCATATCGGTTATCCAACATGCGAACTTCATCGGGTGTCATCAGCTCCCGCCCTGTATTCTGATAATTGGTGGAATAATTCCCGGAATGTCCCGTTGACTTTCCATAGGTGTTCGTGTCAATCGTTGCCTTTCCCAGAAGTTCGCTGACATATTTATGCGTCCCCTGCTCGTTGCCACCCAAATATAAAAATTCGTCACAGTTTCCCATAATGCTTTCCCACTGCTTTTCGAACAATGCCTTTAACTGTGCCAGATTCTGCAAAATAATACTGACTGACACTTCTCTGGAACGCATAACGGACAAAATCTTATCGAAGTCATCTGGCAGTGAAACATTTGCAAATTCGTCCATGAGGAAATGCACATGAACCGGAAGTCTCCCGCCGTATTTATGGTCTGCCAGATAGAACAACTGCTGAAATAACTGGGTATACAAAATTGACACCAGAAAGTTGTAACTGGTGTCGTTGTCCGGGATTAACGCAAATAAAGCCACTTTTCGCTCTCCCAGTGATGGCAGGTCTAAATCGTCAGTTGCGGTCAGTGCTGCCAGACTGGATAAGTTAAATTTTTCAAGTCTTGCTGCTAATGTGATTTGAATGGATTTTAATGTCTTGGCACTACCAGAGTGATAATCTTTGTAATACTTCACCGCGATGTGTTCCGGGTTCTTCATTTCCAACCGCTCGAATAGTTCATCAAGTGGTGACTGGTACTGGTCATCATCCTCTCTGACTTCTCCGGCACGTAACATTTCCATTACCATCGGGAAATTCTGTTCTTCCTCTGGTGCTTCATACCGTAAATAGAAAATCAGTGCCAGCAACAGCATGGAAGCTGCAGTATCCCAAAACGGATCGTTCGACTGACTTCCCTTGGGTGTAGTCGCTTTGAATAGGTTCGTTACCAATCTCTGCACATCGTTATCGTCCTTCAAATATACAAACGGGTTATAGCAATGGCTCTTTTCCATGTTGATCAGGTCAAGCACTCTTACCTCATATCCTTTTTCTTCCAGAAGATACCCAGTATCTCTTAGATTTTCTCCTTTTGGATCTAAAACCACAAAAGAAGTATTCGCCTGCATCAGATTCGGCTTTGCAAAAAATCTGGTCTTTCCGGAACCAGAACCGCCAATCACAACCGTCAATACATTTCGCAAATGTTTCCTCATGTTATAACTGATCTGCACATGCATGGTCAGCAACTTATTTTTTGTAAACCGCTTCTCCTTGTATCTGCGATTTATTTTCTTCACATTTCCCCATTTAGCAGAACCATGTTCTTCACCTCGTCGGTAATGTTTCTTGGTAGAAATATAAATCCCGATTCCCATGCCGTAAGACAGCAAAAAAATAAGGACAGTTTTTACACTGTCCCCACATAACCGAATGGAAAACGGATGGTTCATTGCTTCCGGGACTCCATCCAGAATCCCCATAAGACCAGACGAAAGATAAGGTGCGACAAGTAACGCAAACCAGATAACCGGGATAATTCCAATCACCGCCAACATCAGACTGCTCTGCTCATCATCGTTCTTCATGGCTTCTGCGTCCTCGCTTTTCCTTCTCCGGCGGTACTTCGATTTTCTCAATGACTTTCATTAAAACATCATCGACAAGCTCCGTATCTTTTCCCTCTTTCAGCATCTGATTCCGCTTGTCCTTCAGGGAATGGAACACTACACCGCTCTCATATTTGTCCAGTTCTAACGTAATCGTATCACTGCTCATTTTGCATTCTCCTTTCCCGAATTTTTCTAGCGTGCTTCTTTTCTATGTTGTCCTCTGGATTTCTGTTCTTTCTTTTCAGGCTCTGGATTTTCTTTCTTATCTTTCACATTTTCAGAACTGTCTTGCCCGGTTTTTTCAGCCTCTGACTGTCGGTAAGTTGCATTTCGATTCTGATCCAGTACCTTTTCCATTCTTGCGGAAATTGCATTCGCTGCATCTCTGGCTCTGGAAAGTTCCGCCCGCACTTCCTGAGTCTCCATTTTTTCAAAGAACTCTGGTGCATGTGAAAAATCATATCGACTGGTATCTATTCCATATTTTTTACACAACATATAAGACGCACACGATACATGAAATGCATCTTCATTTTTATCATAGTGCGGATTCCCATCCGCATATCCGGCAAATACCAATTCCGGCACAAGATTCTGAAAGATTTCCTGTGCACTCATCCCTTTTCTTACATAAATACAACCTTCTTCCGGTTTAAAAAATGCTCCTTTTTCATCCGGCATCTGTTCTGGTTCTGCTGCAACAATATTTACCGGAGGTGTACTGACTAACGCCCGGATTAAATCATGTTCTTCATATTCTGACTTTTGAATTGTTGTATCGGACATTGTAGTCTGAGAAATATCATATAGCTTTTTCGCATTATAATAATTTCCAACTGTACCATCTTCACGCTTATATGTTTTTCCTGGCTCTAAAATCAGAACTGGATTCTGTCGTTCCATACGTTTTAAATAAAATCCATGATCTCTCCAGTATCCATAGTCACCTAATTTCTGTGCATCTGGTCTTTGTGCCAGAATCAGAAGTGCATTATTGGTAGTATATCGATCAAAGGTACTCTGTACATCCAGATACTTCTGCAGCATTTTCCCATCCGTTGCCACTTGTGCGGTTACCTGCTCTGACAACTCATAGCAGCGATTCCTGTTATTTTTGCTTTCCGCAATAAATGCCTGTACCTTTTCATCCTGTGGTACAGCCGATGCATTTAATAAAGAATCAAAACTATTATCCATAAAATTTACCTCTCTTTCCCTTTCCTTGGTTTTCGTTTCTGTTGTGGCTGCTGGTGGCGAATCTGATTCCGGTCTTTATTTCCCTGATTTCTCACCGGATCATTTCTATTCTCACGCCGCTCCGCTTCTTTCTTCCTTGCATTCTGTATTTCCCGAAGTTCCTTTCTGACCGATGGTTTCTCTGGTTTTTCCGAGATAAATAGCTTAGAAGTACCCTCTGCGGTTTTCTCTTGCCTCTTTGAGGTAGGCTCGGACAGACGGGATTTGGTCGTCTTTGCCAAAGAGGGGTTTTGCTCCTTCCCCTCTTTCTTTACCGGCTCTCCAAAAAGCTCATCCATAAGCTGATCCTCCTTGGATTTCTGCGGATAATCTTTCTCCGGTTCTGCCTGTCCCTGTTTTTCCTGCTGAACCTGTACTTTTTCCGGCTTCTTTTCCTGCTTCTCTGATTTTCCGGCTTTTGCTTTTTCTGCACGTGTCCGCTCAATTTCCGTCTTAATCTTCGCTGCTTCCGTTACAGATGCAAACTGGAATCTATCTACGATACGGTTGATTCTTGGTGCATCTTCTTCCTTTACAATCACATCTACCAGTCCGTCACTGCTTCCTTTGGGATTTCGGACTGCACAATATAACACGCCATATCGCTTTGCTTCCTGCACGAATTGTTTCAGATCACTTTCTTTCACCGAAAATACCGTCAGTGGTCTACCTGATTTAACCAATGTTTCAAGTCTTACTCTGCCTTTTGTCTTTTTCTTCTCTTTTAAGACTGTATACAGCATCACTGCCAGATGCTTCGCACCTGTACCACTGATCTTCAATGCTGCTTCACCGACTTCCAACGACATTCGTACCACCTGATCAGCGGCTTCGCCTGATGTGTTCATGGCTTTGTTCCTCCTTCTTCTCTTTTTCTTCCCGCACCGTCTTAAATTTTTCTTCGATTACCTTGGAACGTGCGGCGATTCCATCACAAAGTGCTGTCTTCTTTCTGAGCATTCCGATTTTCTCTGTCAGAACTTTTATCTGCTCTTTCATTTCCTCTATTTCTTCTTCCGGTCTGTCTGCCCGAATCTTATAACGCAAGTACTTCCGTTCCTCCGCACACTGCTCCATTTTCTTCTGCAAACTTTCTTTCAACAAAAAAAGCTGCTCCGCAGTATCAATGTGATAATGGCAGAGCAGCTTCGTCTCTTTTGAAATGGTATTCAGTTTTAACAAATCCTCCCGGAACAATACATGCACCTGTTTGGCAGATATTGACAGGCGGTTCTTCGGCAGGATTCCTAAAAGATAACAGTAGTGCAGATACAATCCCCGAAGCCCTCTGATTTTTCTTGTCTGCTTAAAGTTGCCGGATACCTGAATCCGGTAATACTTCCCAACTGAAATTTTCTTCTCGGCAGGTAATTCATTTTCTTCCAGAATCCGAACCCGGATTGCTTCCAGCGAATAATTCTCTCCAAAGTTCCGCTTTAGCTTCAGACCTCGCTCTCGCCCTTCCGGACGAATAGTGATGTCTTTCCCGAACTTAAAAGAATATCCTTTTTCCCGCAAATAAAAAAAGAACTGTTTTTCAGTCCTCGCTTTTCGGATTGCTTCATCAACATCTGCTTTTACCATGCTGTGATAACTCGGCTTTCCTTCCTGTTCTGCCTGCCACTCGGCATAATGTTTTCCTTTCCCCTGTTCCGGCTGCCCGACAACCGATAACTGATATTCTTTACATAACCGGTCCGACATCATTCGCATATCCCGATAATCCTGATTTGTCCTGTGGTATCTTTTCCCGTCAAGGAATGAAACTGAGTTCACCACAAAATGATTGTGCAGATGATTCGCCTTATCCAAATGGGTTGCGATCAATACCTGATACCGACTGCCCCACAATTCTTCTGCCAGCTTCTTTCCAATCTCATGTGCCATTGCAGGTGTACACTCTCCCGGTGCAAAAGACTGGTATCCATGGAACGCTACAATCCCGCCTTCCTTTCCAAAACGCTTTTTGACTGCAATCATTTCTTCTCTGGCGGTTGTCGGTGAACAATTCACTCCAGATACATACTGTTCCATCAGTTCTTCCGATTCTCCGACAAGTTCTATTTCCATTGATTCAGATTGTCTCTGTCTGGTCTTTTCTGCATTCACTGCATAGGTAAGCACATCTTCCAGTCCTTGTGCGGATCGTGATTGATCCTCGACTATCTGCCCTTCGTTATTCTCTTTCGTCTTGTCCGGGTTCTCCGCATAATTGATTACTTTTCCAATCCAACCTTTAATGCTCCAGATTGATGTCACTGCCATGATTCATTTTTTTCCGGAAGTATTACTGCTTCTGTAATCTTACGGACTGCTTCATTGAACTTCCGCACTTCCTGATCGTAACGTTGCACATCTACCACATTTAACACATGTGCTTTCTGCGCAATCTGATTTAAGTTATTTCCAATTTTATGCAGCTCCCGCATCATAGAATAATAATCTGGTGGCGGTGCGTCTCTTGGAACAACACCAGAAATCAACTGTCTCAGGTAAGCTTCCCGGTTCAGTCCGCTTCTCTTTACTTTCTTATCCAATGCCTCTGCTTCTTTTTTGTTCAATCGGAAAAGAATTGCTACATTACGTTTTCTCAACGCTCCATCTCCTTTACTTTCTGTATAGAATCTGGTTCCTGGCGAATCTGGTGTTTTTCTTTATCGTAACTGTAAACTCTGTCTGAGAGAACCTCCTGCCGTTCCACTTCATTTTTATTTACTTCCCGTACCATTTCACCAAGCATTTTCGGTTCCATCTCTCCATTATCCGGAACAATCAGAACTTCATGCACAGATGACGGTAACACATAAAATCCTTCTGGAAAAAGCTGTTCCAATTTATTTAAAACTTCTGGCTGTGTGATCATAGATGCTCCATACTGCTTTTCTACATTCGTAAGTGCATACAGCATATCATGTGAACGAAGTCCAAAATCAACATTTTCATCTAACAGGTTTGTTGCATGTCCTTCTTCATTAAAAATACTCAACAACATTTCGTCCATTGACTGAAGAATCGGTGTATTTACAGGCTGTGTATTTGCTCTGGCCTGCTGGAACATTTCCTTTGCATCCACATTCCACATCTTAAGATGTTCATTTTTCACCTTCATAGTCGCTTTTCCATCGTTAGACTCTACCGGAAAATCCACATAACAGATAGCCGACAGATCTTCCATATTTTCATGAGGCATTTCCTGTAACATTCGTTTGTTTGCCTGGGTGTTCACAAGCATCACTGCCAGATGCTCCTTCACTGAATCATAATCCATTGGGTTGATACCACTGTGCAAAAACGGAACATTGCCTGCTTCTTCCATGCATCTTGCAATTTCATTCATCACTTTCTCAACGGGTTCACCCAAACGTATTTCATTGAAGAACGGTTCTACATAGACAACTGGGCACACATTTTCTTCCTGCAGTCTTACCTGGACTCCTACCATCTGGACTCCATTATTTTTATTCATCTGCATTACCTGAAATTCTGCATTCTCATATTTAGCTGGAAGAAAATTCCGGATGTCTTTTGCTACACCTTCCGCAAATACCTTTTCTGCTATCATTTCTTTTGCAATCATTTCTTCTGTTCTCCCTTCTTCTTGTTCATTTTCTTTAAATATTCCTGATATCGTCTTTCTGCTTTCTTCTTGTCTTTCATTGATACTTCAACCAGCATCTTGTATCTCCTTTCTTTTTGTCTACTGAATCTTGTTAATCTGTAACAGGCACATCAACACTACTCCTATAATGCCACCTACTAATACTCCACAAATAAACTTCAACATTGTTACTTTCTCCTTTTTCATTTTCTGAGGGTTTCAGGGATTCTCCCTGACAAGCTGCCGCCGGACTGCCAGACAGGAAAACTGTGTGGTAATCCAAAGGCGTTGCTTGCTGGTATTGTGTATTCTTCTGCACCCGTCTCACTGTTCCGGGTATCAGAAGATTTACTTGCCGAAAAAGCACTTGCTTTTTTATTTTTTCAGTTCACAAATCCCGCAAGCTTCACACAAGTATTCACACTTTGTGCATCGTACATTTTCATCAGTTGCCATACATTCTTCACTTGCCGGACAATACTTTTGACAACTTTCACACTGCTCTGTACAACTTTCTTCTGACACTTTCTCAGCAATAATTCCAAGTAATTCACTCTGTTCTTTTTCTTCTTTCGACTGTGTTTTCAGAAAAATCTTCAACAGTTCTTCACTGTCCACATCGTCTTCCATCGTCAAAATCAGCTTTTTCTTATGCACGACCTTCAGCTCATATTTTGCAATTTTCATGTTCTTTTTCACCTTCTATCTCTCATATTTTCATGACCAGACATACTCTTTTTCGTGCTTTTTTCTCGCTTTGTAATTGCCAGATTTAACTTGATGCAGAGCAGATCGTTGTAATCTTTTCCTTGTTTTGGCGGTACATCTTTTACCTGATATTGCTTTGGAAGCACTGCAGAAATTGCTTTTGTGGCAAGTCTCCCAATACGGTCATTGTCCAAATGCAGAACGATTGTCTTCACCTCTGGATGCATTTTTAATGTCCTGGCCAACGCTGCAGGGACTTTACTTTTTTCAATTTCTTTTGCTGGTTGATAGACACCTGCCAATGACAATAAATGTTCTCTTCTCCACTCCTTCCCCTCCAATTTCTGCAATGTTGCATAAGATAGCAGATCAATGGCTGACTCAAACAGATGCACCGTATCTTGGGGTTTCTCTGTAAAAATGGAAAAAGAGTAATTCTTATCGCTTCCATTTGCTTCTCCGATAAAACTGGTTCCGATTCCCCTAATAGCTGCATATTTCGGATTATCTTTCTCATCCATCCCTACAAACACCGCGTTGTGATGAAATGCGCTTTCATAAACTCTTCCAGACTCTAAACAAAACTGAATGATTTCCTTATCAATCCCACGGCCTGAAAGATACGCAATCACTTTCTGATCATCTTGATTTTTCTTTGGCAACAGTAACTGTTTCTCCATCGGAACATTCTCAGATACAGAAAGAGGCGGCTGAATATTTGCCTGTTCTGCAAGCAATTCAACCGCCTCTAAAAAACTGTATCCTCTTACTTTGATCAGATAATCCAGTGCTGATCTGCCACCGGTTCTCTGACTCCACCACATCCATTTCCCATTTGATATTTTCAAACTATCGTGTGTTCTGGTAGTGTAGGTGTTGCCAGAAAAGTGAACTAATTCGTATGGTTCATAATTTTTCAAGTACGTAAGCAAATCCATCCGCTTAACCTCCCGCACGACCGATGGTGGTATATATGGCATAATTTTCATCTCCTTCCCTGCCTTGGATTGATATTATTGGGATAATATCCGGGCATGAAAATAGCCAGGCGATTCCTTGGGGTGGAACCAACTGGCTATGTATGCTTTTCCTATTCGTTTCAACTTTTAAATCTATTCGCAAAAAATCAATCCGTTAATCGCGGGATTTTTTTTCGAATATTAATCAAACTCTGTTTCAACTGTCTAATAGAATCATTAATTACATTGTAATTTTTAACATTGGAATCTCTGTTCTCACTTATGTTTTTTACAATTTTTAATTTATTAATTATACCCTCTCTAATTGGCAATAATTGAACTTTCTCATCTACAATTAGAATATTTAACATTTCATATAAATAAATTATTCTTTGTGCATTTAACGGATGACCTCTTTTCTCAATTCTTTCTGGATCATAATAGTTTTGAATTAATTTATCATTATAGAATTCTCGATATTCATTTGCTTGGGAATTTTCCATCATAAAATAAATTGCTAAAAATAATTTTTCAATCTCCGAACTCCATTCAATTGATTCTTTTGTATGAAGCAAAAAATTAATAAGATAATCCATGGAAAACATGTCTGCTTCACACTCTTCTGCTTTCTTATCCTCATGATCTTCCAAATTAGCTTCGACATGTCCACATAAAATATGAGCGTATTCATGAAAGATAACAAAATATAGTCCATATTCTATAAGTGAATCTATATATTCTTCTTTTATTCCCGAATCAATTAAAAATTTCCAATTTAATTTTTCTAAATACTCTTTTTGTTCTTCTATAATGGCTTTATTTATGAACATATAGTACGTTTCATTTTCTTTAGTTGCAAATGCATCAATCACTTCACCATCTGTAAACCAAATTTCGCATCCTGGAATTAAGATCTGCTTTTCATCCAATACTACACATCGTTCTCTTGTGATCATTTCTTGGGCTTGGTTCACAAGATTATAACCTTTTTCTGTCCTGTAATATATTTTTCTTTTATTGTTTCTTCTTTCTAAACACTTCTCCGCTTTATCCATATTTATTTTCCATCATCTTTCCGAATCTCATCAATAATCCGACCTATATTACACGTAATCTGTCCTTTACACTGATGAATATCTTCATTGATTTTCTTTTCCTGTTCAATAGCAATCTCTATATTCTTCGCCAGTTCTCCAATTGAGGAATTCTTCTTTGGATTGATTCCTGTTCTGGCAAGTAACAACTTATAGATAAATGTCTGATGTCCATCTTTTTCATTCTGGATAATCTGTTCAGCATTTGGCTCAATGTCATCTTCGTATGAGTTTTCATAATGCAACAGCAGGAACAATTCAAATGCCGGATTGCTGACCGCTAATATATTATTCTTTTCACCTTCTGCTACCAATTCATCATAATCAAGTACCTTCTCTTCAAAAATGTCTCCATCAAATACAACAATCATCTTATCCCGTTCTTTATCAAACGCTATTTCTGGATTTTCTTTCTGATTTTCTGCAAACTCAATCAAACGTCTTGGAAATGAAATGTCCCTGTCTCCCTCTGTTTTTTCAAGTAACCGGATATCGATCAATGGATGAATATTTAACTCTTTTCGGATATCAATTAACTTTTTGAAATACCATGTTTCAGTATTTGCACCCTCACATATGAAAAAGTACTTACGATAAGGCTCAATCTGTTCTTCTTCATCTGTAGTTCTACTATTCCAATTCGTATAACTTCTTACTGGAGCCAAGGCTACTCCTCCTCTCTAAAGTCAAATGTTGAAAATACTGGTATCGCACCATACCTGCCTTCCAGATATGCCTTGCTCAACACTTTATCATACCTCTCCTTGAAACGATCTAAGGAATAAATAGAGCTTGCATTTTCTGCGTTACGTTCTACAAACCAGATTTCATCCCTCCTAAAAATAGCCTGATCCATAATGGATGATTCATGTGTAGTGAACAATAGCTGCATACGCTGCTCATCATGTAGCTGCATAAACAATTGCAAAAATCGTTCTGTCAGCTTCGGATGTAAGCTTCTCTCCAATTCATCCACAACATAAAGAACATCTTCTCGTTTATTCAACAGCATATCCATCAAATCGAATAATCTTCTTGTTCCATCAGACTCTTCGTCAAAACCGAACTCATAAAATGACTTATTATGATGCAACCGGATTGTTGTGACCTTCGGTTCAGAATGTCCTTCAACTTCGATATTAAAGAAAGTTTCCTTCGACCTCATCGTCATTCTGAATGATGGTTCTTCCTGCTCTTCCATTCTATTTTTTACATGCTGCATCATCTTATCAAATACTGATTTCGGCAATGCATTTGATAACTCATCCAATGTAATTTCTTCGATTTTTACCTGACTAATACCCGTATCAAATGTTTTGATCAATTTATTAATCAGCTTCAACGAATTGTCATCATAGTAGTACTCCAGATCAATCAACGGGGTATCCGGTGTGATAATCGAAATATGATTCTGAATCCAGTCATATACATCCCGGAAGAACAGTAATTTTGATCGTGTGCTATATTTTTTCCCACGATTCATTTCCGTCAGGAACAAAGATGTTTCATTTCCTTCAAAGTCATCTGCATAAGTTTCAAATTTGTTTTTTTCTGTATTTGTCAAAGTAATGCTCTCATTTAACACCGGACGTTTACTTCCTTCTCGTTCAAAGAGACATTTTGCTGAACCGTTCTGATATAATTCATATAACCATTCTCCGGTTACTTTTCGTCTGCTTAAAACTGCAGAAAAACCATAGGCATAAAATTTGTCACCTACAGTAATCTGAATTTCAAAACTACTTTCTCGTTCCTTATTCTCCTGCCGATTCTTACAAAACATCTGTGTAGCTTCTATCGGAATACCATTGCAGACACTGTCTTTAAAAAATTTAAAGAACAATGCCAGATTGGTCTTTCCAGATGCATTTGCTCCATAAACGACTGCATATTTTAATAACTGGGTACTTTTTATCTTTAACCTGTGATTTGCATTTGTTCGTATTTTATTTGAGGAAATCATTGTCAGCTCTGCTGCTTTATCAAAAGATTTAAAATTTTCAACACTTACTTTTACTAACATTCTTATACACCTCCACCTTTATTATATGTTTTGCTCTTCTCTCAGTCAATGTGATTTTTTCTTATTTAGAGATTTTTTCGTTATATATTGTTTCTTTTTCTATTTTTAACAATTTTATTTTGAGTTATGCATATAATATCAATGTATAAGTCAGCTTTTTGTAGCGACACTATTTTACTAATGCCGCTACATGAAATATTACAATAAATAAAAACTTCTAATTCTTTTTTCTTCTATCTCTCCCAATCCATCCTTCCTGTCACATTCAACATCTTTTCTTCTCGGAAGCTGAGCATCTTTCCATTAGTTCCACCGACAATGATATGATCCAGCAATTCTATTCCCAGTAGCTGTCCGCACTTCTGCAGCTTTCTCGTAACAATCATATCCTCTTTTGACGGTTTCACATTGCCACTGGGATGATTATGAAGTCCAATGATTGCAGAAGCATTTGCCAGAATACTGCTCTTAAAAACTTCTCTGGGAATTACCAAAGATGCATTGATTGTTCCAACACTGACCAGATTCATATTGATTACCTGTCCGTTATTTTTCATATTCAGGATACAAAATACTTCTCTATCATATTGAGATAACTCCTTCGCCATCAATTCTACAACAGCCTGTGGACTGTCCAACGTCTGCTCACTATAAAGAGACGGCTCTTTTACCAGACGGATATTCACAACTTCCAATTCATTCTCCATCCTTCTGATCTCCTTTTGGAAATTCTACAACCAAAAAAACATTACTCTCTGAAGATTCCACATATGATTTCAATTGTGATAATGTCATTTCCAAATATTTAGGTTGTTCCACCATAATCTGCTCCTTTCGTTTCTTCCTTTACTTCTTTTTTCCCTGACAAATAGCTTATCACTTTGTTTGCCTTAATGCTTTTCTGCAGCTCACTGATAATGCACAGATCTGCTACATTCACTCCCGGCAAAGCAAGCATTTCATCCATCGCCATATTGACAATCTCTTTTTCCGTTCCGTATCCGGCATCAAATAAACGCTGTAATACTTTTATTGCTTTCTGATTTTTTCCCATTTCATCATCAAAGGGCAGCTTATCGCCGCCCTCTGTTTTACTCCTCCTCTTCTTTCTTTTCTTCAATTCCTAATCTCTTAACCTGTTTCTTTTTATTCCAGATACAAACTCCTGTGATTCCGGCTGCTGATAATACCAGAATGGCTATCCATAAAATTGCATTTGCAGTGTCTCCTGTTTTCGGAGTGTTACTGGTTTTTGTAGTAGTACCCGGTGTCTCTGGGGTTGGTATTTCCGGTACTTCTTTGATGGTTACAGTCTGACCTTCATCGTTGATTTCCTTATGCTCTGTTACCTTTTTCGGTTCTTCCGGATTTGTTATATCATACAGTTCTTCAAAGGTTACAAGCTGTTTTCTTCCAAGAGTGCTGCCATCGAAAGTAAACTCAATCTGCACTTCCATGTTTTCCTTGTCCGCTGTAAATTCATAATCATTGGTAACTTCTTTGCCATCAATGATCAGCTTTGCATTTTCTGCCTTAACCATCTGCCAACCAGACAGCTTATAGTTTGTACCAATTTCCAGTCCTTCTAAAGTAACCGTATCCACGATCGTCAGATCTTTTCCAGCTTCCATCTCCTTCTTGCCATTCTTATCAGTTGCTGTGGTATGAATCGAAATCTTTCGCTCCGTAATCAGGACTGTCTGACCTTTATCATCAATATCCTTATGCTCTACAACTTTTACAGGTTCTTCCGGATTCTTCAGGTCATATAATTCTTCAAATGTAACCAGATTCTGTCCACCAAGTTCTGATGCATCAAACGTATAAGAAATCTCTACTTTCATTTTCTCGCTGTCAGCAACAAAAGTGTAATCACTCTCCACACGCTTTCCATCAATGAGCAGTTCTGCATTTTCCTCTTTCAGCATCTGCCAGCCTTTTAACTGGTACTTTCTGCCTTCTTCCAGACCGTCCAGAGTAACTGTATCCACAATCGTTACTTTCTTTCCTGCAACAATTACCTTTTCGCCCGTTTTCTTGTCTGTTGCGGTTGTATGAATGCTAATCTCTTTTTCATACTCATCGGTCAATGTCCCAAGGTCGATGGTTACTTTATTTCTTCTGACAACAACTTCAAATGCCGGAATCAGCTTCATACCTTTGTTGGATTCACAAGATAACTCCTCAATCTCATAAGTGTCATAAAGTAATGCCCCTTTGCTGTCGTCTGGCTCTGATGTTCCGAACCAGATACCGTCCTCACTGGATTTCCCTGCATTTGTATTTTTCTTATGAGACGCCCAATCAGAAGCAGTTGAAAACTGACCGTTCTTATCTGTCACTACGATATGGCTCTCTCCGGTTGTTTTACTTGTAATCTTAAAAGGAACATTTGCAAGCCTCTTATGTGTACCTGCTCCAATCTTTACTCCTTCTAAATCTCCACGTTTAATCTGGTTGTAAATGGAATGGCTTTCGTCTGTTAAATCTACGATTTTTCCATTTTCCGTAATCGAAAATTCAATCGCTTTTGCCCCGTCAGTCAGATAACCTTCCGGTGCTTTGGTTTCTTCCAGTTTGTATTTACCATACGGAAGTAAATCTGCCGTCGTTGTTGCAATTCCGTCAATCCCTGTCTGAATCGTCTTAACTGTCTCGTTCTTTTTGTATAGCTTTCCTTCTACCAGAACCGAATTTTCGTTCAAAGAAATAATTGCAAATGCAGTATCTTTTAATGTGGCACTTCCCTGTGCTTTGGTATCTTTTGTCTCTAAATCACGTTTCTGAATCTTCACACCACCTCGGATTACCTGGTCAGATACGGAATACTGGTTTCTTCCGGAAAGAACTGCAAGTTCTCCGTCCTCTGTGATCTGTGTCAGATACATTCCTTTTATCTGTTCTGTACTGTCTCCTGCCTGCATATAAGCTCCGTCCAGTAAATATCCGTCTGGTGCTTTTGTCTCCTCAACAGTCAGTGTTCCAAGTGGTAATACACTTTTTTCATTCTGAATGTAAAATGCATCTCCCGATACTTTGTAAGCATCTGACAGTTTTGTCACATAATGAATACTTCCGTCACTGCTCTTTTCTGCCACCGTTTTTGTAACCCAGGTACGTGTTGCTTTCTCTGGTAAGTTATCTTTTGTATAAAATCCGTCATAATAATGCCAGGTAAACTCTGCTCCTGACAGTGCTGCATTTCCCTGTGCGGTTGCTTTTCCTGTCTCCATATCAATCTTGAACAGATCTACCAATGTCTCTGTTACTTTCGGAACATCGGAAACATTTAATACGGCTGTTTTTCCGGCTTCAACTTTCAGACTGCGTACTGTCGTATCCAGCTTATATCCTTTCGGTGCAGAAAGCTCTTTGATGTAAACAGTCCCTGCAGTTACTTCAACTTCATTCGTATCGCCATTTTCATTTGTTGTAAGTGTTCCAATCTGATTACTACAATTCTGGTCTAAAAATATGCCAAAGGTTGCTCCAACAATGGAATACATCGCATTTCCATTTGTGACAATCTCATTTGCAGTTGTCTTTTTTACCTTCGCATTTCCGACACTCAGTTCTGCCCAAAACTGTCCAAGATCCTGTCCTTCACCAGTATAGATATATCCGCCACATTTATAGCGACCTTTGTTTGCCTGTACAAATGCTCTCGCTCCTGCATACACTTCATTCTGAATATCCTGTGAAATCTCAGAATATGCAGCTCTGACATTATCGCACTTCCAGCCCAACTGTTCACTGAGTCTCTGCCATACTACACACTGTTCCAGCAGATATCCCTGATTTGCATTCAGGTTACTATGACTGCCTCTATACTGCTTTACATACTCCAGTGACAATGCCACATCTTCGATCTGTGCAGCACTCATGCTAGCACTTGCATCGTGTCTAGTTTTATACCCATTTTTGAATCCGGTGTTAATATCTACACAATAGGCTGTTTCGCCCTCTACTCGCATGTGACCTTCATTGAATGTAGAATGAATGGTTCCATCATTCATCACATGTTCAATATATCCGACTCTCTCTGAGGATTCCGTCCAATACTGTGTTTCCGCTGCTTGAACCGATGTGATCGGTAATGCAGTTAAAATCGTGGTCAGGGCAAGAATCCCTGTACACACTCGTTTCCATATCTTCTTCATTTTCTACAATTCCTTTCTTTTCAATCAAAAAAGACGTCCATCTGGAACGCCTGTTGTTGCTTTATGCTGTTTACTCCCTGCTATCATGCAGGGTATGGGAATCTTTGACCTGCCGAAAGAGAAGAGGTCCCCGGCTCCTTATTGTCTTTTCGGCTGGTAATCTGCTGGTAAACCAAAGGGGTAGGGTGTGGGGAGGGGAAAACAGAAAAAGGCTGATTTCTCATTGACCACCAACGGATAGACTTTTCCCTTGGTGTCAAAATGCCTATCGTTCCCTGCTTTTTTCCCGTTTCCGGTATAATTCCAGTGCTTTGATAATGGTTTCTTCCATTTTCTGCTGTGTAGTTCCCGATGGAAAGTATTTTTTCAGTCGGTTCTTCGGGATTTTCCACTGCTCTACCTGATTTGGCTTCTCTTCTGACATAATCGACAGCAAAACATCTTCATTCAACCTGCCCTCTGCTGAAAATTTGCGGATTTTAATTGCCTGTGCATGACTTGGGGTACAAGCCTCCGACTCCATGGTGTCGTACAATATCTCCTGTTCCTCTTTCGGCAAATAAGACAGCTCCACCGCCGGACGCATAGAAATCTTTTTATCATCGACCATTTCTAGGATTTCTGGGATAAGTTCTGTAAGGCGGATATAACGGCGGATTTGGTCTTGGCTTTCTCCAACTTGCTCACCTAATATTTCTCTTGAAGTCTTTCCTCGAAATTCCTGTGCCACTGGCACAGAATTTTTTCTTGGACGTCCAGCTTGTCTCTTCATAGCCTCTAACTTCATCTTATATGCAAATGCCTTTTCGGATGGTAAGATTTCTTCTCGCTGAAGATTGCTGTCAACCATAACAATGACTGCTTGGTCATCACTAAGATTTCTTACAATACATGGCATTGTCTCTTTTCCTGCCAATTCACTTGCCATTTTCCTGCGGTGTCCAGAAATCATTTCATACCCACCCGTTGGCTTTTCCCTGACAAGTGCAGGCACTAATACACCATGAGCACGGACACTCTCAATTGTTTCCAACATCTTATCGTCCATTTTTACCTTAAACGGATGATTCGGGAAGTCTGTAATTTCATAAATAGAAATATTTTTTACATATTCCTGGTTCTTCTGGTCTCTTTCTTCTTGCGTTGTAAAAAGATCATCGGCTGAGGGAAGATTCATGTTTATTTCTCTGCTTTTCGCCACACTGAATCACCTCCCTCGTAAATTCTGTATACGCCTTTGCAACAGTTCCATTCTTGTCATACTCATAAATGCTCTGTCCTGCTGCACTGCTTTCTGCTGCTGTGATAGCCACTGGAATAACAGTTTTGAAAATCCTAATATGCTTTCCATAATTTCCTCTAAGGCTAGTCTCTGTTGTCCTTGCAAGTTTTGTTCTCATATCTGCAAGTGTCAGCAATACTCCCTCAATCTTCAGATTAGGATTTAGCTGTCTCTGTACCTTACCGATTGTTTTCATTAACTGTGTCATGCCCTTTAGTGGAAGATAATGAGCCTGCACTGGAACAATTACACTATCTGCGGCAGCTAACGCATTGATGGTCAACATTCCCAAACTAGGCATACAATCAATCAGGATATAATCATAATCCTTTTTCAAATCTGCCAGATACAGCTTTAAAGTCTGCTCTCTGCTCATAGCATTTACCAGCGAAATTTCCATGCCCGATAATTCAATGTTAGTCGGAATAATATCTACTCCCTCTTCATGATGCAAAATACCTTCATTATACACAAATGGTTCATCTTGTAATATCTTCTTCATTTGTGTTGCCAATGTAATCGGAAGATTATCTGCATCATTCCACCCTAATGCGGTTGTTAAGTCGTAAGCGCTTAAATTTTAGACATGGATACAAAAATCCCCGGCCACATTTCTGCAACCGGAGCACCTTGATAATTCACATATGATTGATTATTGATTTGAGTCGTTTGCACGACGTTCGATTTCAGCTTTGACTTCTTCGTTCCATGGGGCAAGCCTATCTAACTCTTCATCGCTCATCCTATCATTCGGGAGTTTTTCCAGAAGATAGGTTAGATAGTGATAGACGTTTACTCCATTTGCTTTCGCCATTTCTACCATTGTGTAGACGATAGCACTGGCCTGGGCGCCGTTTGGAGTATCACAGAACAGCCAGTTTTTCCGGCCTACTGTAAACGGACGAATAGCGTTTTCACTGAGATTATTAGAAAAACTGCAGTGACCATCTTCCAAATAGGTCATAAGATAGGATCGGCGATTCTGAATATAGGTAACTGCCTTATCCATCCTTGATCCACGGACTGGATTTTGTTTATCAAGCCACGACAAAAAGCCTTCTACTATCGGCTTTTCTTTCTCAAGACGAGCTTTCTTGATAGCATCGAAGGATGAGTACTTCGCTTTAATGACATCTTCCAAATGGAAAAGCTGGTTGATATACATCATGCCTTGAACAGATGGCTGTGTATAATCCAGTTGCTTTCCTTTCGGAATCGCATCTGTCAGATATCTGCGGATGTGTGCCCAGCATGCTGTCCGTTTGGCATCAGGAACTTTGTTGTAACCACTGTAACCATCACACATCAGATATCCCTTGAATCCCTCAAGGAATTCTACTGCGTTATTCCCGGCACGGGTTTCTGAATATTTATAAAGGATGATTGGGAATCCGCCATCTTCCCCGCTGCGGAATAACCACATGTAAGATTTGGTCTGTGCACGCCTACCGGATTCGTGTAATACCTGGAGTGGTGTTTCATCTGCCATTGCGAATTCCCTTTTTAAGAGTTGCCGGTGGAAGTAATCATACATCGGGGTGAAATAATCCAATGTATTACGGATTACCCAGTTTGCCATCGTTGCTCTTGTGATAGCAACACCGTACTGTTCCCAGTCTTTTTCCTGCCGGGTATAAGGAAGACTGTTACAAAACTTCTGATACATGACCCAGGCGATAGTATCTGCCGCAGCCATACCGTGAAGCATATGTGCATGGCCGTCTTTTCCCTTTTTGATAACAGTAACGTCATCGTTATTACATTCCGGGCAAATATAATTTAAGCTGTATATTTCGATCACTTTTAACTTTGCCGGTACGAAGGAAAGTTCGCGGCGTACGAATTCTTCACCGATTTTTACCAGAGGAGCGTTGCAAACAGGGCAGACTTTTTCTGCATCCGGAAGATCCAGATATTTTTTGACTACTGGAATCCCTTTGAACCGTTCTGCGTTAGTTGCACGGGATTTCCGCTTTTTTGTCTCTTTCTCAGGCAAAAGACTTTCCAACGCTTCTGGTTCTGCAATAGTTGGATTCTGTTCCAGTTCGGCTTCATTAAATAAATTCAATTGTCCCGGAACATCCATGGAACGTTTTTCGCTGGAAGAACCGAAAAGCTTTTTGCGAAGCAGATCCACTTCTTCCTTTAAATTATCCCGTTCCTGAGTAAGAGCCTCTTCCCGTTTGTTAGCGGCATCTACAGTTGCCTGAAGTGTTTTTATCATTTTTTTCAGATCGTTGATCATGTCTTTCAACTCACGGAGTTGAAGGCCTTTAGAACTGTCTGCCACTGCGTTTCCCTCCCGGTTTTTGATACTTTTATTATACCAGAAATCATGGAAAACTCCTAGGAAAACGGGTCAATAAGAGGCTTGAAAAACGCTGAATTTTCAAGGAAATCCAGTGCTTTTATGTGTATTTTTTTGCCGTACAGTTTAAGTGGTTTTAATAGCTTTTGGCTGCTCGATATCGATGCCTGACATCAGCCAGTCGAACTCTCTCCAAGTGAGATTCCGGACTTCTGATTTATCCCGGGGCCACCGGTAAGAGCCTTGGGCGGTGAGTCTTTTGTAGATCATAACAATTCCGTCAGGCTCTTTTAAGATAGCTTTAATCCTGTCGCATTTGCGTCCACAGAATAGATAGAGCGAATGGTCGATTTCCATAGAGAACTGCTCCTGAATAATTGCGCATAATCCATCGATAGATTTACGCATATCTGTTCTGCCACAAACGATATAGATTGCATCGACATTGGAAATGTCCGCTAACATAATGGCTCCTTTAATGCATCCATTAAAATTTTTAGAAGCATAGGCTGAACAGTATTGCTCATACGGATTGTTAATCCTTTTGCTTCAATCTCAATCGTATGTGAATTGTCAAGGTACATAGAACTGCTTCTTTCATCTTGAAACAGTTCTGCCGGAGAAAGTTCCGGTTCTATAGCAATCTGAACGACATCCTGTTTGTGGGATGTAAGATCAAGAGTGCTGGCTTTGCCAATCGGATCTGGTATCTGACAGGCTCTTTTGCGCAGACGGGAAACGGCATTATAGAAGCAACTTGGAGAAATACCTTGTGCTTCACACCATGCAGCGTCTGTTAATCCACTTTGCCTGCATTCAGTTACCAGCTCCATCCAATCATCCAAAGAACGCCTTGGTGCACGTTTATCACTCATAATGAAACCTCCAAATGTAGTAAATTTCTACTTTCTATCAAAGAAGTGGAGTAAAAATCTATCTTCTATTATTATGAGTTAGAAAAGGGCGAATATCTAGTTACCCAAAAACTAAGCGCTTAC
>NZ_JAMOYX010000037.1:0-31674 GCF_023669465.1 Dorea sp. MB18-49 | reverse complement strand
AAAGAAGAGTGATATGAAAGCAATAAATATATATACATATTCTAGAATACAAGAAAATATGGCTACTGAGTTTGAAAATATTTTGTCACAAAGGTCAAAAAAGTTAAATGTGAAGGTACAAGAGTTTATTGCGATAAAAACTCTTGTCGATTTATTGCGGAATATGGAGACAGAGATAAAATATTTTGAAAATTTTTTTACTTCTTTTCATTATAAATGATGAATTAATGGGAGCGGAATTAAAGAAGAAAGTTGTGAGAAATGGTCTAAAATTATTGCAACTAATATGTGGTAAAGCCTGTGCTGGTAGCAGCATCGGTTAAAAATATAGAAATGCTAGACTTTAGCAGAGTAATAAGATAAAATAGAATTAATTATTTTTTGTCAGTACAAAGGTTAAAGGAGTTAGAAAAAATGTATGAAATCATGAGTGCAGATGAAGCCATCCGTCTGATCAGGGATGGAGACTGTATCTGTGTCAATTCATTTGTAGGAATAGAGAACCCGACAGAACTTCATGAAGCAATCTACCGGAGATATCAGAAGATGCAGTCTCCTACACATCTGACGATTGTATCCAGTGCGGGATTCGGCGTCTGGGATGAAGAACATAATGCAGAAGGATATATCAGAGAAGGTGCAGTAGACAAACTGATCTGTGGACATTTCGGAGCCATGATGAGCACAAAGAAACTGGTGCTGGAGGACCGTTTTGAAGCGTATAATCTTCCCCTTGGATGTATTTCTCATGCAATCCGTGCACAGGCCGGAGGTCTGCCGGGAGCCCTTTCGAAAGTCGGACTGGATATATTCGTAGATCCAAGAAGAGAAGGACCTGGTATTAACCGCATATCCATCGATGATTCACTGGTAAAACATGTAGAAGTAGACGGGGACGAATTCCTGTATTACAAGCTTCCGAAGATTACGATCGCACTGATTAAAGGAACAGCAGCAGACAGAAAGGGAAATATCACATTCGATGATATGTTTATGTCCGGCGATGCTCTTTCCATCTGTCAGGCGGTAAAGGCAAACAGGGGAAAAGTTATCGTACAGGTAGACCGTCTGGTTGATACACCGTCGCGTCCACGTAACGCCATTATTCCGGGATGTCTTGTAGATGCAATTGTTGTGGCAGAGCCGGAAAAGAGAAACGAAGCGTATACGGCGCTTACGGGAAGCTTTGAGATTCCTTACAAGGACTGGTATACATGGAGTGAAAAGATCGAGAATGTATCGACCAAACCAAAAAAGAACAGTGTGACGGGCAATATCATTGGTAAGAGAGCTGCACAGGAACTTCGGGTGGATGATATCGTGAATATCGGAATCGGTATCCCAGAGATGGTATCCCGGTATGCGAGAAAGAGCGGCATGCTGGATATGGTAACCCTTACGGTAGAGTCAGGTGGTATCGGCGGATTTCCTGTATCGGGAGAAGCATTTGGAGCTATGATTGGTGCAGCGTCAGTCTATGATATGGCGAACCAGTTCGACTTATATGATAACGGAGGACTGGACATCTGCTTTATGGGAGCTCTGGAAGTTGACAAATATGGCAACATCAATGCACACAGAGGACCGGGTGCATTTGCCGGAATCGGCGGATTTGCAAATATTACGGCAAAGACACCGACGGTTGTGTTCTGTATGACATTTGATGCCAAAGGTCTGGAGGTTACGCAGAAAAAAGGAGTGGTGACGATTCAGAAAGAAGGAGAAATTGCTAAGTTCGTAGAGAAGGTCAACAGTGTAAGCTTCTCTGCAAAGCGAGCGATTGAAAACGGACAAAAGGTATTGTATGTAACAGAACGCTGTGTGTTCAGACTGACACCAAAAGGCTTAAAACTGATCGAAGTCTACCCAGGAGTAGATATGCAGAAAGATATTCTGGACAGGCTGCCGTTTGAGGTGGAGATTTAAATTGGGATTTATTTAATTCAGGAAGGCACGACGACCCGGACCTGCATAAAAAGTAGGAAGCCGTTCCTGTTCAGGTTCCGTCGGCGGGAAATACTAAAGCGTCAAAATTATGCTAAAAACGGGCTTCCGAAATTTGCAACTTGCCATTCGGCTCAAACAGGCAAATTTCGAAAACCCAACGCATAATTTTGACGCTTAACTATTTCCAACACCTTCTTCACATTTATTAACATTCACAGCCAGTCACGACTTGAAGGAAACAATAGATAAGGATTATTGTGAATGTGGAATGCCGTTAGAAACAATTAGAGAGTCAGAAGCACTGTTAAAGGAACGAAGCGAACGTGTTTGAGGCGAACGCCGAGTTTGAGCGTAGTTCCTTTGCTTTTAGGTGATTCAGACTCTCTTAGTGTTTCTTATGGTATGGAACCTGAACAAGAAGCCTTATCTATTGTTTCCTTCAAGGACTGAGAGGCCGCTTCTCCAGTTAATAAATTAAATCCCAAGAATTACAGAATATCAATATATTCTCCGGCCAAAGCTTTATTCATACTTCTGACTGCACAGAATTTTCCGCACATACTGCAGGTATCACTATGATCATCTTCCGGGCTTCGGCTGTCACGGATGGCTTTGGCTGTTTCAGGGTCTAATGCACAGGCATACTGTGCGTCCCAGTCAAGTTTCTGACGTGCTTCAGCCATTTTATCATCAATATCACGTGCTCCGGGAACACCTTTGGCGATGTCGGCAGCATGGGCAGCAATCTTGGAAGCAATGATCCCCTGTTTTACGTCATCTACATTAGGAAGCGCCAGATGTTCTGCAGGTGTTACATAACATAAGAATGCAGCACCATTCATAGCAGCAACTGCACCACCGATAGCGGATGTGATGTGATCGTAACCTGGAGCAATATCCGTAACAAGAGGGCCAAGTACATAGAACGGAGCACCCATGCAGATACTCTGCTGTACTTTCATGTTGGCAGCAACCTGATCAAGCGGTACATGTCCCGGTCCTTCTACCATTACCTGTACATTGTGGTCCCATGCACGTTTTGTAAGTTCTCCAAGACGCACAAGTTCTTCAATCTGGCATACATCGGTAGCATCGGCCAGACATCCAGGGCGGCATGCATCACCAAGGGAGATAGTAACATCATATTCTTCGCAGATATCAAGAATCTCATCATAGTGTTCGTAGAAAGGATTTTCTTCTCCGGTCATACAC
Organism: Dorea sp. MB18-49; assembly: GCF_023669465.1. Classification (NCBI taxonomy): domain Bacteria; kingdom Bacillati; phylum Bacillota; class Clostridia; order Lachnospirales; family Lachnospiraceae; genus Dorea; species Dorea sp. MB18-49. Next base: position 28,515 of record NZ_JAMOYX010000037.1, on the reverse strand, counting down.
ATCCATGCAAATACAAGACTTCCGCCACGGCTTACAATATTCATTTTACGTTTGTGTTTTTTTATCTGTTCAATCGTTTTACGTGTAATTCCGCAGTGAAGTGTGACAAAGTCCACACCATCTTCTGCGTGAAGACGGACAACGTCGATGAAGTCCTGCGCAGTCAGAGTTGCAAGATCTCTCTGATAGTGGATGACACTGTCGTATACAGGAACAGTACCGATCATAGCAGGACATTCATGTGTCAGTTTCTGGCGGAATGGCTGTGTGTTACCGTGGCTCGATAAATCCATGATGGCTTCAGCACCAAGATTTACAGCGCTCATAACTTTTTCCATTTCAATATTGTAATCCTTACAGTCGCGGGATACACCAAGGTTTACATTGATCTTGGTACGGAGCATGCTTCCGACACCCTCCGGATCAAGGCTGGTGTGATTCTTGTTGGCACAGATTGCAACCTTGCCTTCTGCAACAAGTTTCATAAGTGCTTCTGTTGTCATGTTTTCTTTTTTTGCTACAATCTCAATTTCAGGAGTGACAATTCCTTTTCTTGCAGCATCCATCTGTGTTGTGTAATTTCTCATGTGTTTGCCTCCGTTAAAAAATTAAATATAAGGTTATAATGCGTCAGCAAAAACACACAGATTTCGATGCAGGGAAACATTTCTCTACACAGATCTGAGGTTCATAAAAGAACTATGAAATTACTGACGCCTATATCAGATGGGAAAATCTGATACTTGTGTATGCGGTACAAGGTGGTGTCCCCAATGTACCGTTTCTAAACAACTCTTAACGAGTCGTTTTTATCATAGCCATTACGCCGCTTTTGTTCAGCGCTGTAATCAGCAGAAATGCAAGAATGCTTCCTGCAATAGTAGAAATCAGAAATGGAACTACATAGACGAAGATCCCGGCAGGAGTGATTCCCATAATATATACTGCAACAGGATAAGCAGCCAGGCCGCCAAGAATTCCTGTGCCGAGTGCCTCTGCAAGACAAGTCAGGCTGAGCTTGTGGCAAATGGAGTATACAAGTCCACAGCAAAGTGCTCCAACCATACTTCCGGGAAAAGCCATCATGCTGCCAAGACCAAGTAGATTTCGTAACAGGCTGGCACAAAATGCAATTCCTACACTGTACCAGGGTCCTAACGTGACTGCTGCCAGGATATTAATAATATGCTGTACAGGTGCACATTTACTGCCTGCAACCGGAAAGCTTAAGAAACTTCCGACGATGGCAAGAGCCGTAAATACACCGGCAAGAGCCAGTCGTCTTGTCCGTGAAGAGTCTGATGATAAAGTTGTGTGTGTCATAAATAAACATTCCTTTCATAAAAAAATACCCTTCATTCATAAAGCGGATGGAGGGTACAAAAAGTAAAAAAGAAGAGATGCGGGGGCATCTCTGTCAAATCAATACATGGTATGAATCCCTCCGTTGGCATTATCCAAATCAGGTAAAGGGTCGAAACGGAATTACGCTTCCTCTCAGCCGGTTTTCTCCAGCTCCCCCCTGTTTATAAAAAACTTTGTTCAATCGTTATTATAGTCTGGCATATCGGAAAATGCAAGAAAATTTTTCTGCTGGTAAGAAGAAGAGGGGATTTCATATGCTGTTTAAAAAGTCTGGAAAAATATAAGGAATCTTCATATCCTACAGATTAAGTAATAAAAGTAAGAAAAGCGGAAGCTGGTGTAAAAAATAGTTTCTGCTTTTTGCGTTTCGGTTATTCTATAGATGTCGGATGATTTGATGTATACATGACATAGAAAGGTATGCTAAAATAGAAAAAGATGTTGTTATAAAAACTGTACTGGAAAAGAAGCAGCGTACAGACAGATGTATGGACTGGAGGTTCAAAAAAAGAATGAGAGAGAATAATCTAGAGAGGTTTATCAAAGCGCAGGAGTCAGAATTTAAGACAGCTCTTGCAGAGATTAAGAGTGGACATAAGAGAAGTTGCTGGATGTGGTACATTTTTCCGCAGATTCAGGGGCTGGGGAGTAGCGGTACTGCAATGTACTACGCTATTGAAGACTATGAAGAAGCTAAAGCATATATAGAAAACGCAGTGACAAATGCACATTTAAGAGAGAGCTCAGAGGCACTTTTGCAACTGGAATCAGATGATGCAACCAGAGTCATGGGATGGCCTGATGATCTGAAACTGCGTTCGTCAATGACGTTGTTTGCGCTGGCGGCAAAAGAGAATGAAGTCTTTCGGAGAGTACTGGATAAGTTCTTTGATGGAAAATTAGATGCGCAGACAGTAGATATCCTGGATATGAGATATCTGGTGATGAGAATTGATGAACCGGATTTTGGATGTGAAGGAAGACCGGACGGGGTAGAACCAATGGCTAAAGTAACCCTTCTGAAGCTGAAAAGTGAAGAAGAGATTCAGTTAGAGATTCCGGATGCGGAACTTTATCAGAAAGAGATTAATGAGGGCAATGAAGTGGCATTCAGTCCGGATAGGGTTATATTAAAACTTTCATAAACTATATGAAGCTATATGTGTGAAGCGTGGGGAGAACGTAAAAATGTGTGAAAAAGATCGCGTATGTGCTACATGAAAGGGGAGAGTGTAAAAATATGAAAAATAAAAAGGAAAAGAAGCAGGAAGAGGAAGAGCTGACCGGTATGGCGGCTGTATGGGATTATCTGAAAACATTTCTGATCATATTCTGTGTTGTATTTGCAATGAACAAACTGGTGTATATCAATGCCGTGATTCCATCGGAATCTATGCAGAATACGATTATGAAAGGAGACCGGGTGCTGGGAAACCGTCTGGCATATATCAAAGATGATCCAGAGAGATATGACATTGTAATCTTCAAATATCCAGATGATCCGTCCAAGATTTTTATCAAGCGCGTGATCGGACTGCCAGGAGAGACAGTTACCGTGAAAGACGGGAAGATTTACATTGATGGAAAAGAGCAGACACAGGCGGTAAGCTTCTGCCCGGAAGAGATGGCAGGAAGCTTCGGACCTTATGAAGTTCCGGAAGATAGTTATTTTGTAATGGGGGATAACCGGAACAATAGTCTGGATTCCAGATACTGGGATAACACGTATGTAAAGAAAGAGACAATTCTGGCCAAAGCAGGATTCCGGTACTGGCCGCTTAATAAAGTTGGATTTGTAAATAAATCTGCAGAAAAATAGTTGCAATTGTTTTCTGTGTTTTATATAATGAATAAAGTTTTGCGAGAAAAGGCTCTGAAGCGATATCAGGGTCTTTTCTTAACGTAAACACATAGAATGAAGATGAAAGATAGCGATATACACAGATGACGGAAAAGGAGGAAAACAGGATGGAAAAAGATATGACGGCCGGCACTCCCGGGAAGATCATTTTCAATTTTACAATGCCGATCTTTATCGGTAATATTTTTCAGCAGTTTTATAATATGGCAGATACGGTGATCGTCGGGAAATTTGTCGGTAATGCGGCACTGGCGGCGGTAGGAGCATGTGGAACACTGGTATTTCTGATCATTGGCTTCCTGCAGGGAGTTACGGCGGGATTTACGGTTGTTACAGCACAGCACTTCGGAGCCGGAAACATGAAGGCGATGAAGAAGTCTGTGGCATCCGGTGCGGTACTTACAGGGATCGTAACCGTTATTCTTACATTGCTGAGCATGATCAGTATGGCGAAGGTGTTGCATCTGATGAATACACCGTCAGACATGTATGGAGAAGCTTACGGATATATTATGGTCATTTGCGGCGGGATTGTGGCACAGGCACTTTACAATTATCTTGCAAGTGTATTAAGGGCACTAGGCGATAGTAAGCGTCCGCTTTATTTTCTTGTGATTGCAGCACTTTTGAATATTGTGCTGGATCTGGTGTTTATCATTGTCTTTAGAATGGGAGCGGCAGGGGCAGCCTATGCGACAGTGATCGCACAGGGAATTTCGGGAATCCTGTGTCTGCTATATATTGCAAAGAAGGTTCCCGCACTGTATCTTCATAGAGAAGACTGGGAAATAGATAAGAATCTGGCCGGATGGCAGCTGAAGATCGGACTTCCGATGGCATTCCAATATTCCATCACGGCGATAGGAACGATTGTTGTACAGTCTTGCCTGAATATCCTCGGTTCTACAGCTGCAGCCGGATTTGCGGCAGCAAGCAAGATCGAGCAGGTGTTTACGCAGGCCTACGTTGCGCTTGGTACAACGATGGCGACTTACTGTGCACAGAATATGGGGGCAGGGAAATATACGAGAATCCGTAAAGGATTTAAGAGTGCAACATTGATTGGATTTATTTATGCGGTTGTGACAGGTGTGATTATTTTCTTTGTCGGAAAATATATGACGATATTCTTTGTATCAGAGAATGTAAATCAGATCATGGAATATGTGGATATTTATTTGAGGTGTGTAAGCGTGTCATTCCTGCCTCTTGTTATTGTTAATTTGTATAGAAACGGAATTCAGGGAATGGGATATGGACTGCTTCCGATGACAGCGGGGATTGCAGAACTTGTCGGACGGAGCGGTGCATCGCTGATTGCATCACATTTTGGCAGCTATATGGGAATCTGTCTGGCATCTCCGGCGGCATGGGTGCTGGCGGGAACACTTCTTCTTATTATGTACTTTGAGATCATGAAAGGAAAGAAAGACAGAAATTTGAAAAATAGATAGAAAACTGAAAAGCAACTTGTTATAATAAAATGTACGAATGAACATAGAAACATTGATGGGTGAAACAGCATGAATCAAAGAGTAATAAAAAAAGTCCGCTGTAATATCTGTTCAGCGGGATGTCCGATCGATGCTTATGTAGAAGAAGGAACGCTTGTGTCGGTAGAAGGCAGCCGGGATCTTCCGGGGCAGAGTGGAGGATTATGTTCTAAAGGAGCTGCTTCCAGGCAGTATGTTTATAACAAAGACAGGATTCTGTATCCGATGAAACGGATCGGAAAAAAAGGAAGCGGGGAATTTGAACGCATATCCTGGGATGAAGCGTATCGGATGATTGCAGAGAATCTTCTCAGGATCAAAAAAGAATATGGTCCGCAGGCGGCAGCATTTTATGCGGGATATCCGAAATGGTACAGACCGGCACTTCTGCGGCTTGCCAATGCTTACGGGTCTCCGAATTACTGTACGGAATCCAGTACCTGTTTTCAGTCGGCGGCAATGGCATGGAAATCTATTTATGGAAATGACATCTGCTTTCCGGATCTGATGCATGCACAGACGGTTCTCGTATGGAGTAACAATCTGTATCATTCCAATGTGGGAATGGCAAGACCTTATCAGTCGTTAAAAGCACGTGGGGCGAAGATCATAGCCGTAGATCCAAGAGAGACCGTAACGACACAGGCAGCGGATATCCACTTGAAACTTCTGCCGGGAACGGACGGAGCACTTGCGCTGTCTATGGCACAGGTGATCATAGAAGAAGGGCTGTATGATAAAGAATTTGTAGAAAAATATGTATATGGTTTTGAAGAGTACAAAGCGTATGTGAATCAGTTTCCACCGGAAAAAGCAGAGAAGATCACCGGTGTAGATAAGAAACTGATCCGTGAAGCTGCCAGAATGTATGCATCTAACGGGCCTGCCGGGGTGATGTTTTCAGCGTCTCCAGTTGTACATAATATTAATGGAATGCAGAATTACCGGGCAGTGATGTGTCTGATCGCACTTACCGGCAACTATGATATTCCAGGTGGCAATCCGTCAAGACCGGGTCCGGTGTCTCCTTGCAATGAATATGGAAAAGTAAAACGGCTGGATACGATAGAAGCCATCGGTGAGAAAGATTTTCCGGCATGGTTTGATCTCCCGTGTGAGGAAGCGCAGTGTACAAGAATTGCAGATTATATTCTGAAGGAAGAACCATATCCGTTGAAAGCTGTGGTGGGATTCGGCCTGAACCATAGAATGTGGCCGGAGCCGGAGCATTTTCAGAAAGCATTAAAAGCGCTGGACTTTTATGTGAATGTAGATCTGTTTTTCTCGGATTCAAGCAAGATGGCAGACCTGGTTCTTCCGGCAGCGTCTTCCTTTGAACGAGATGTTGTGCTGAATGGACGGGGAGGAATGTTCTTCCTGTCAGAAAAAGCAATCGAACCGGTCGGAGAGGCGAAGAATGATATTGAGATCATGATCGGCATGCTTCGTGCCATGCAGTTACATGATGAAGCATTGGAACATGGCTATGAGAAATATATGGAATATATTTTGGAGCCATCCGGTGTCACACTGGAGGAATTGCGGGCGCATCCGGAAGGGGTAAAAGGACGTGTGATCATTCCGCCTGCATTTAAGAGATATGAAAAAGAAGGCTTTCATACACCATCCGGTAAGGTGGAATTTGTATCACAGATACTCGAACGTTACAAAGACAGCCACGGATATTCCGGACTTCCGGAATACAGAGATTTCCGTGAGGTGTCAGGCATGGACAGGGAAGCATATCCATTGATTCTGAATACTGGTTCCAGAAAACCACAGCTTTTCCATGCAAGAACATACCGGGTACCGTGGCTTGCAGGACTTGAAGAGGCAACACTGGTAGAAATCCATCCGGAAGATGCGAAAAAGTATGGTATTGCAGATGGTGACATGGTGAGGGTATCTTCCCCGGTGGGAAGTATCTGCGGAATTGCGGCGGTTTATCTGAACAGCCAGCCGGGAATTGTACACATCTATCATGGCAATGCAAAGGGTGAGGCAAATGATCTGATAGACAGAAATTATCTGGATCCAATTTCAGGATTCCCGGGATATAAAAGTTATTTCTGTAAAATCGAGAAAGAAAAAGGCGAGGTGAAGGCATGTGTTACCGATTAAAATTTGATCCGGATAAATGTGTCGGCTGTTATGCCTGTCATATAGCCTGTCTGGATGCACACCATGATGTGGAAGATGTAGATGCAAAGAGCCATCGGACGGTCAAAAAGGTAGTGAAAAATCAGTTTGAAAAGAATATCTGTCCGGGCTGTGCTCACTGCGGTATCTGTATCAAAGCCTGTCCGGTGCAGGCAATTTACAAAGATCCGAAGACTGGATTTGTACTGACAGACAAAGAAAAATGTATTGGATGTCATGCCTGCGAAAAGGTCTGCCCGAAAGACGTGATCCATTTTGACAAGGACGGAAAAATGGAAAAGTGTGACGGGTGTATTGAAAGAATCAGGGAAGGGCGGGAACCTGCCTGCGTCAGAGTCTGTTTTCCCGGTGCGATCACACTGGAATAAAGACGAATAGATAAAAAGGTGAGACTGATAAAAGTAAGAATAGATGAAACTGGATAAAACTAAGTAAAGAGAGATAAGGATAAAGGCGTATGTTAAAAATCAAGGAATATGTGAAGGCAGAAAGTCTGGAACAGGCATATGAACTGAACCAGAAGAGGACGAACTGCATTCTGGGCGGCATGTTGTGGCTTAAGATGTCGAACCGGAATGTACAGAAAGCGATTGATTTGTCCGGACTTGGTCTGAATCAGATCGAAGAGACAGAAGAAGAATTCCGGATCGGATGTATGACGACACTCCGTGAACTGGAATGTCATGAAAGATTGAACCAGTGGTGTGAAGGCGCAGTAAAAGATGCGGTCAGTGATATTGTCGGCGTACAGTTCCGGAACCTTGCAACGATTGGTGGAAGTATATTCGGACGTTATGGATTTTCGGATGTACTGACGGTGTTTCTTGCAATGGACAGTTACGTAGAACTGTATAAAGGAGGGATTGTTCCATTACAGGAATTTGCGCAGATGAAAAGAGACAATGACATTTTAGTCAGAGTTATTGTAAAAAAGGATCAGAGAAATATGATTTATCTGGCACATAGAAATTCCAAGACAGATTTTCCGGTATTGACATGTGCGGTTTCAGTAAATGCTGAAAATGGATGCGTATGTATCGGTGCAAGACCGCAGAAGGCGGTCCGACTGGAACTGACAGAAGCAGTCAGAGAAAAAGTATGGAGCGGTGTCTGTAGTGAAGAAGAGATGAAGAAAGAGGCAGAATGCATTGTTTCAAAGGTGAAGACGGACAGTAATATGCGCGCCGGCAAAGAATACAGAAGCCGTCTGGCATACGTTCTGATCCGCAGGACATTGGAAGCACTGAATACAAAAGGAGGAGATCAGTAGGATATGAAAGTAAAGATTCTTTTAAATGGGACAATGAGAGAAGCGGAAATATCCAGCGATCAGCTTCTGATCGATTTTGTCAGAGATCATGGATGCTATAGTGTAAAACGTGGATGTGAGACGTCGAACTGCGGTCTGTGTACAGTGTTTGTAGATGATAAACCAGTATTATCCTGTTCGATGCTGACAGCCAGAGTCGACGGATGCAAGGTAGATACGTTAGAAGGACTTCAGGAAGAAGCAAAAGAATTCGGTGCATTTGTTGCAGATCAGGGTGCAGAACAGTGCGGTTTCTGCAATCCGGGAATGATCATGAATGCAATTGCCATGTTCCGCGAGAATCCGGAGCCGACAAGAGAAGAGATCAAGGCATATCTTGCGGGAAATCTTTGCAGATGTTCCGGATATGAAGGACAGCTTCGTGCAATGGAAGCATTTATCGAATATAGAAAGAAAGGAGAAAGATCATGAAAGCAGTCGGACAACCGATAAGAAAAAAAGACGCAATGGCACTGGTGACAGGAAAACCGGTATTCATGGATGATCTTGCTCCAAAGGACTGCCTGATCGTAAAGGTACTCCGAAGCCCGCATGCCAATGCGATCGTAAAATCAGTAAAGACAGATGTGGCAAAAAGAGTGCCGGGGATCGAAGATATCTACACGTGGGAAGATGTACCACATGAAAGATTCACCACAGCGGGACAGACATATCCCGAACTCAGTCCGTATGACCGTCTGATCCTTGACCAGCATGTCAGATATGTGGGAGATCCTGTGGCAATCGTGGCAGGAGAGAATGAAGCGTGCGTGGATAAGGCACTTAAGATGTTGAAAGTAGAGTATGAAGTACTTCCGGCAGTACTGGATTTCCATACGGCAAAAGATAACGAAGTACTGGTACATCCGGAAGACAACTGGAAGGCACTTTGCCAGGTCGGCGCAGATAATAAGCGGAACTTATGTGCATGTGACAGCACTGAAGACGGGAATGTAGAGGCAGTGCTGGCTGACTGTGATGAAGTTGTGGAAGGCACCTATCATGTAAGAGCAGCGCAGCAGGCCATGATGGAGACATTCCGTACGACATGCTTTATGGATGCTTATGGAAGACTGAATATCTTAAGCTCTACACAGATTGTATATCATGTAAGACGTATCATTTCCAATGCACTTGGAATTCCGAAATCCAGGATCCGTGTCAGCAAACCGAGAATCGGAGGCGGATTTGGTGCAAAGCAGTCGGTCGTGGCGGAATTATTCCCGGCATTTGTCACATGGAAGACGGGAAAAGCTTCGAAGATGATCTTTACAAGAGAGGAATCGCAGATCGCATCGTCTCCGAGACATGAGATGGAAGTACATGTCCGTCTGGGTGCATCGAAGGAAGGAAAGATCCGTGCGATCGATGTATATACACTGTCGAATACAGGCGCTTACGGAGATCACGGACCGACGACTGTTGGATTGTCCGGTCATAAATCGATCCCGTTGTATAGTTCGGCAGAAGCACACCGTTTTACATACGATGTTGTGTATACCAATCATATGGCTGCCGGAGCATACAGAGGATATGGCGCGACACAGGGAATCTTTGCAGTGGAATCTGCAGTAAATGAAATGGCAGAACGATTACATATCGATCCGGTAGAATTCCGTCTAAAAAATATGGTAAGAGAAGGCGATGTGATGCCTGCATATTACGGTGAGACGGCACAGAGCTGTGCACTTGACCGCTGCCTGGAGCGGACTGCGGAACTAATCGGCTGGAAGGACAAGTATCCGTGTAAAGACATGGGAAATGGTAAAGTTCGAAGCGTCGGTATTGCAATGGCAATGCAGGGATCCGGAATCTCGGGCGTAGACGTCGGCTCCGCGACAATCAAGATGAATGATGACGGATTCTATACACTGATGATCGCGGCAGCAGATATGGGAACCGGATGCGATACGATCCTGGCACAGATGGCAGCAGAGTGTCTGGACTGTCCGATGGAAAGAATTGAAGTACTCGGTGCCGATACAGATGCGTCGCCATATGATTCCGGATCTTATGCGTCAAGTACTACGTATATAACAGGTAAGGCAGTAGAAAAAGCATGCCAGAAGCTGATTGCCAGAATCCTTGAGATTGCATCAGGAATGCTGGAGGCACCTGTGGAAGAACTGGTATTTGCAAGCGATCATGTAGAATGGCCGAAAGAACAGAAGAGTGTATCATTGGAAGATATCGGTACGAAATCCATGTGCGGTAATGGCTGTGCGCTTGAGGTGACAGAAAGTAATACGTCTCCGACATCACCGCCGCCATTCATGGCAGGGGCAGTAGAGATCGAACTCGACAAAGAGACCGGTCATGTGGAAATCCTGGATTATAAGGCTGTCGTAGACTGTGGAACCGTTGTCAACCCGAATCTTGCAAGAGTGCAGGCAGAAGGCGGGATTGTACAGGGGATCGGAATGACGCTTTATGAGAATATCCAGTATAATGAAAAGGGAAGAATGCTGAATAACTCATTCATGCAGTATAAAGTACCATCCAGAAGAGATATGGGAAATCTGCAGGTCGAATTTGAAAGCAGTTATGAACCGACCGGTCCATTCGGTGCCAAATCCATCGGAGAGATCGTAATTAACACTCCGGCACCGGCGCTTGCACAGGCGATTGCGAATGCAACCGGCATCTGGTTCAAAGATCTTCCAATCACCAGCGAACAGATTGCAATGGGCGTTCTGGAGAAAGAACTGGAAAAATAAAATATATTAGAAAAATATATAGTGAAACTACTTGCAATCAGACGCAAAAGTTATTACAATATTGGGTAACGTTTAGAAAAATATGTGGAGGCCGCTAAGATGCAGTTATTAAAAGACAGAATCCGCAAGGATGGCAAGATAAAAGAAGGGAATGTCTTAAAAGTGGACAGCTTTCTGAATCATCAGATGGATGTAAAGTTATTTCAGGAGATTGGAAAAGAATTTAAGAGAAGATTTGCAGATGAAGAGATCACAAAGATTCTTACCATAGAAGCTTCCGGTATCGGCATCGCATGTGTTGCAGCAGAAGTATTTGATGTTCCTGTTGTATTTGCTAAGAAGACACAGACCAAGAATATTGCCGGAGATGTGTACACTACAAAAGTAGAATCATTTACACACGGAAGAGTGTATGACATTATTGTTTCTAAAGAATTCCTCGGAAAAGGTGACAAGGTACTTCTGATCGATGATTTCCTTGCGAATGGAAAAGCTCTGGAAGGACTTGCAGAACTGGTTACAAAGTCAGGAGCCGAGCTTGTCGGAGCCGGAGTTGTGATCGAGAAGGGATTCCAGGTCGGAGGAGATATCATCCGTTCCAAAGGTATTCATCTGGAGTCATTGGCGATCGTAGAAAGCATGGATGAAAAGACAGGAGAAGTGGTTTTCCGCGATTAATAGATAAAAATTCAAAGGATTTTTAAGGGAATGTGAGGCTTTCATATTCCCTTTTTTTTATTCCTATGCTATACTTTATGATAAGTATGTGAATGCATAAAGAGAACTTATGGTAAGGAGTAAGAACTTATGAAAAGAGTATTGTTAAAACTCAGCGGGGAGGCTCTCGCAGGCGATAAAAAGACAGGATTTGACGAAGCTACCTGTATGGGTGTAGCCAAGCAGGTAAAGCAGCTTGTAGATGATGGGGTACAGGTTGCAATCGTAACAGGTGGAGGTAACTTCTGGAGAGGAAGAACCAGTGAGACGATCGACCGTGTGAAGGCTGACCAGATCGGAATGCTTGCAACAGTTATGAACTGTATCTATGTATCTGATATTTTCCGTTATGCAGGCATGAAGACAGAAGTATTTACACCGTTCGTATGCGGTGCATTTACCACACTGTTTTCCAAGGATGCAGCAGTAGAAGCATTGAATGAAGGAAAAGTTGTATTCTTTGCAGGCGGAACAGGACATCCATATTTTTCAACAGATACAGGTGCAGTTTTAAGAGCCATTGAGATCGAAGCAGATGCAATGTTACTGGCAAAAGCAATTGACGGTATCTATGACAGTGATCCGAAGGTAAATCCGGAAGCGAAGAAGTACGATGAGATATCTATTCAGGAGATTATCGATAAGAAGCTGATGGCAGTAGATCTTACCGCTTCTATCATGTGTCTGGAGAATAAGATGCCGATGCTGGTATTCGGATTAAATGAGGAGAACAGCATTGTTGAGACAATGAAGGGTACATTTACAGGAACAAAAGTAACTGTATAAAAATGCAGATAAGCAGATAAAAGGAGATAACACTATGAATGAAAGATTAAAACCATTTGAAGAAAAAATGAAGAAAACAATCGGAAATCTGGACGGAGAACTTTCTGCAATCCGTGCAGGCCGTGCAAATCCGAACGTTCTGAATAAGATCATGGTAGACTATTATGGAACACCGACACCAATCCAGCAGGTAGCAAACGTATCCGTACCGGAAGCACGTATGATTCAGATCCAGCCATGGGAAAAGAAAATGGTAAGAGAGATTGAAAAAGCAATCATGACTTCAGATCTGGGGATTAATCCGACGAATGACGGAACAACTGTACGTCTTCTTTTCCCTGAATTAACAGAAGATCGAAGAAAAGAACTGGTAAAGGATGTTAAGAAAAAGGGCGAAGCAGCCAAAGTTGCGATTCGTAATATCCGTCGTGATGGAATCGATTCTGTTAAGAAACTGAAAGGTTCCGATGTGTCAGAAGATGAAATGAAAGATATGGAAGATGATCTTCAGAAACTGACAGACAAATATGTAAAAGAAGTTGATAAAGCTGTAGAAGCAAAATCAAAAGAGGTTATGACAGTATAAGACCTGTAAGAGATAAAAGCAGTATACAACAGGAGGGGGATAAGGTCCAGATGCTCTGGAAACTGTCCCCTCTGTTCTTGTATACCTATTGTTATTAGGAGGAAATAATCATATGAATGTGCCACAACATGTTGCGATCATATTGGATGGAAACGGACGCTGGGCAAAAGCAAAAGGAATGCCGCGCAATTACGGTCATGCACAGGGCAGTAAGAATGTAGAGCGTATCTGCGAAGAAGCGTGGAGAATGGGCATTAAATATCTGACGGTCTACGCATTTTCCACAGAGAACTGGAATCGTCCGGACGATGAAGTCAATGCTCTGATGAAGCTGCTTCGTAATTACATGAAGACCTGTCTGAAAACGGCTGCAAAGAATGATATGAAAGTCCGCGTGATCGGGGATATCACAAGACTGGATGAAGACATTCAGAAGAGAATTCTGGAACTGGAAGAAGCAACAAAGAATAATGGCGGTCTGAATTTCCAGATCGCGATTAATTATGGAAGCCGTGATGAGATGATCCGTGCGATCCGTAAGATTGCAAAAGACTGCGTGGATGGAAAAGTGGATCCGGCTGAGATCAAAGAAGAAACATTTGAGCAATATCTGGATACAAAAGGAATCCCGGATCCGGATTTGATGATCCGTACCAGCGGGGAGCTTAGGCTTTCCAATTATCTGTTATGGCAGCTTGCCTATACAGAATTTTATTTTACAGATGTTCCGTGGCCGGATTTCAGTAAAGAAGAGCTGGAAAAGGCGATTGAAACATACAATCACCGTGACAGACGTTATGGTGGTGTGAAGGAGGAAGAAGAACAGAATGTTTAAGACGAGATTATTAAGTGGGATTGTTCTGGTTATCATCTTAATTGCAACGGTTGGAACCGGCGGTGGTTTACTGTTTGGATTTCTGGCACTGATCAGTCTGATCGGACTGTCAGAGCTTTATAAAGTTGTGGATGTGCAGAACAAGATATTAGGACTTACCGGTTATCTGGGAGCTGTTGTATATTATGGAATTTTATATACCGGACAGATGCAGTATGTGACACTTCTTACGATTGCATTTCTGGTAGTACTGATGGCGGTGTATGTGTTTTCATTCCCGACATTTAAGGCAGAGCAGGTAATGACGGTGTTCTTTGGCGTATTCTATGTTGCAGTGATGTTGTCTTATGTGTACCAGACCAGAATGCTGGAAGACGGAGCCGTTGCAGTATGGCTGATCTTTTTAAGCTCCTGGGGGTGTGATACCTGTGCGTACTGTGCAGGCATGCTTCTTGGAAAACACAAGATGGCACCGAAGTTAAGCCCAAAGAAATCCGTAGAAGGCGGAATCGGCGGAATTGTCGGAGCTGCATTACTGGGTGCAATCTTTGCAGTTGCAGCAAATAAGATTACAGGAGCTGGTGTGAATCCGGCACAGTATGCGGTTATTTGCGGAGTCGGCGGTATGATCTCGCAGATCGGAGATCTGGCAGCTTCAGCGATCAAACGTAATCATGATATCAAAGATTACGGGAAACTGATCCCGGGACATGGCGGAATCCTTGACAGATTTGACAGTGTTATCTTTACAGCACCGATCATTTATTATCTTGCAACATTCCTTGCAGGCAGATTGTAGGAGGTAAGTATGAAAAAGATAGCAATTTTAGGTTCTACAGGTTCCATTGGAACACAGACCCTGGAAGTGGTAAGAGAGAATGGAGATATCGAAGTACTCGGACTGGCTGCAGGCAGCAATATCAAGATGTTGGAAGAACAGATCAGGAAATTCCACCCACAGATCGTGGCTGTATGGTCGGAAGAAAAAGCAGACGAATTACGTGTTAATGTAGCAGATACAGATACAAAGATTGTTGCAGGCATGGATGGACTTCTGGAAGTTGCAACGATGAAGAAAACAGAGATCCTTGTAACGGCTGTTGTCGGTATGATCGGTATCCGTCCGACAATTGAGGCAATCAAAGCAGGAAAAGACATTGCACTTGCCAATAAAGAGACGCTGGTAACGGCAGGACATATCATTATGCCGCTGGCAAAAAAGATGGGAGTGTCCATTCTTCCGGTGGACAGCGAGCATAGTGCAATCTTCCAGTCTTTACAGGGAAATAATCACGGAGCACTTCATAAGATACTTCTGACAGCATCTGGCGGACCGTTCCGTGGAAAGAAATCGGAAGAACTGATGGAGATCAAGGTGGAAGATGCATTGAAGCATCCCAACTGGTCAATGGGACGTAAGATCACGATCGATTCATCTACAATGGTAAACAAAGGTCTTGAAGTTATTGAAGCCAAGTGGTTATTTAATGTAGATGTGGATCAGGTACAGGTTGTGGTACAGCCGCAGAGTATCATTCATTCGATGGTAGAATATGTAGACGGCGCAATTATTGCAGAACTTGGAACACCGGATATGAAGCTCCCAATCCAGTATGCACTGTATTATCCGGAAAGAAGATTCCTTCCGGGGGACAGAGTAGATTTCTGGACACTGGGCAAACTGGAATTTGAGAAGCCGGATACAGACACATTCTACGGACTGGAACTTGCATATGAAGCAGGAAGAAAAGGCGGAAGTCTTCCGACTGTATTCAATGCGGCAAATGAACTTGCAGTCAGCCAGTTCCTCAACAGAGAGATCAAGTATCTGGAAATCACGGAGATCATTGAGGACTGTATGAAAGCGCATAAGAATATTGAAAATCCAACGCTGGAACAGATTCTGGAGACAGAAGCAGCGACCTATGAGAGAATCAACAGCAGGAGGTAACAGTAAATTTGGGAATTATATTAGCAATCTTATTATTCAGCTTCATCATATTTTTTCATGAGCTGGGTCATTTCTTACTGGCGAAGAAAAATGGAATTGATGTAGATGAGTTTGCTATAGGAATGGGACCGGCAATCTATTCAAAAGAATATAAAGGGACCAAATACGCCGTGCGTATCCTTCCGATCGGAGGGTTCTGTGCGATGGGGGAAGACGAAGAAACGAATGATTCGCCGAACAATTTTAATAACAAATCTGTTTGGGCGAGAATCTCTGTCATAGCGGCAGGGCCTGTGTTCAACTTTATCCTGGCTTTTATATTTGCCGTGATCATTACAGCGATGGTCGGCTATGATAAGCCGGTGATCGGAGCAGTAGAATCAGGCTATCCTGCTGCAGAAGCAGGCCTGGAAAAAGGTGATGAGATCGTACAGATGGGAAACAAAAAGATCCATATCTTCCGTGAAGTCAGCTTTTACAATCAGTTTCATTCTAATGAGGATGTGGCTGTTACCGTGTTAAGAAACGGAAAAGAAAAGACGGTCACACTGACACCGAAGATGGATAAAGAACTGGGCTATAAGAGATTAGGAATAGGAAGTTCCGGTTATAGCAAGGCAAATCTGTTGACGGCTTTTCAATATGGCGGATATGAAGTGAAATTCTGGATATGTACAACTGTCGATAGCTTAAAGATGCTTGTGACAGGCCAGATTGGAGTAAATGAACTTTCGGGCCCTGTGGGAATTGTAAGTACTGTAGATACAACCTATAAAGAAAGCCGTTCTTATGGAGTATTTGCAGTTGTGGTACAGATGTTAAATATGGCAATATTGTTGTCTGCGAATCTTGGTGTTATGAATTTGCTGCCACTCCCGGCATTAGATGGGGGACGTCTGGTATTCCTTTTTGTGGAGGCAATCAGAGGAAAACGTGTGCCACCAGAGAAAGAGGGATATGTACATCTGGCAGGAATCATACTATTGATGTTGTTGATGGTATTTGTAATGTTTAATGATATTAATAGAATATTTTTGGGCAGGTAGAAGTGCTGGCAGATCTATCAAAAAATCATCCCCCTTAGGTAGAAAATAGATAAAGTCTACTTAAGGGGGACTTTTGATACCAAAGTATACAAAAGAGAACATTATTTGTTTTCGGAATTACATTCCGGCAAACCGGTAATACTGGTTAGCAGTGATAATATTCCGGCCAGCATGGATGTGGAAATTACTAATTTCGTGTCTATCTGCCCAAGTACAGTTACGGTTCCAATTGTTGCTATGGCGGTCTGCGCGACAGTCTTTATTGCCCTGATACCGGCACATTTAGCCCATTTTTTCCAATCTTTTGCTTTCATGTTACCATCCTTTCTTTTCAGGGTTGATTAAGACGTTTATCATTAGAGCGATTCGATTATTATCCATACAGTTCAGCAATTCGTGATACGCCTACGTAAATTTCGGAAATTTTATACCATGTAGTATAATCGACTGTTCCGGTCTGTGGTAGTCCGAATACTTTCTGGAATGTACGGACTGATTCTGCAGTTGCAGGTCCGTAAATCCCGTCAGCAGTAATTTTCGGAATAGCAGGATAAGCACCTGCTATGACATTTAATTGTTCCTGTATCTGCAAAACTTTATTGCCGGAAGAACCAATTTCCAGAGTATAGCCAGGCCAGGAGGATGGGATGCCGGAGATGGCTTCGGCGGTGTTAATGTACATGTCGTCACCGTAGTAGTAACGGAGAATTTCGATAGGGGAATAGCCCTGGTCGCCTAAGGATTTGGATCCCCATTGGGTCAACCAAATTGTCATAACCTATAAAGCACCCGCAAACCCTTGATTTTACTGGGCTTGCGGGCATTTTACCTGTATAGGAAAAAGTAGATTTTAAGAGAATCGTTCTTGCGATCGTAGATAATCTTGTCGATGATCTGCTTCAGGGCTTCGTTTTTTTGAATGTATGTATAGTTGTTGGAAATGAGAATATCATACACACTCCGGACCTTCTGCAGCATGGCATCCGCTGGATCCTGATCAGATTTACGTGCTGCCTTTTTCAATTCCTTCAATTGCTGTTCTAAGGATTCCCGTTCTTTCTGAATGATAGCTTTATTCGCTTTATATTCTTCCAGTGTATCAATCCCTTCCCGGTAGGAGGCTTTTATTCGTTCCTCTTTGCCGGTTAAACTTTCCAATTGTTCTGTTATAGCCTTGCGCTCATCAAACTGCTCTGTGGGTTGATATTCACGCAATTCATAGACAATATCTTTGGTATCCAATGTTTCTTTGATACTGGCCAGAACTTCCTTTTCAAGGACCAATGAGCTGATGCCGTTCGGCTTTTTACATTTACCTTTGCTATATCCGTAGCAGGAGAAGTAAGAATATTTTTCCCCATTGACTCGTTTCATAGTGGTTGAGGTTAGGGTGCGTCCGCAATCCGGGCATTTCAGTAGTCCGGAAAGCCAATGCTTATAAGTGGAAGAGGGGCGCTTGCCGACCGGCTTGTAGGTGGCTTTAAATCGTTTCTGTGCCGATTCAAACAATTCCTTTGATATAATAGCCGGCTGTTGCCCTTCTGTAACAATCCATTCGTCCTTATCTTTGATACGATTGGTGCTGTTCTCTGTCCGGTTCCATCGGATCATGCCACAATAGGAAGGATTCTGGATGATGTATTCGACAGATCTTCGTTCAAATGGCTTTCCATGTGAAGTCTTGAGCCCTAAAGAATTTAGGTATCTGGCGATATCAAAGAAGCTCATGCCTTCATTTGTGTATTTTTCGAATATAGTCCGAACAATTTTTGCTTCTTCCGGAACAATCACCGGCGGCTTGCCATGCTCCACAACCTTGTAGCCAAGCGGCGGACGTGCCTGGTATGCTCCGCGGAGTGCATTTTCTTTCATACCTCGATACACTTCGCCAGATAATCGGATAGAGTAGTATTCGTCCATCCATTCGATGATACGCTCGATCAGGCTGCCGAAAGGATTATCGGAGAGGGGCTCAGATATACTCACGACATCTACATTATGTTGCTTTTTTAATAGAGATTTATAGACGATAGATTCTTCCTGATTCCTGGCGAACCTGGAAAACTTCCAGACAAGAATCAGATCAGCTGGATGATCATCACCTTTGGCCAGTCCTATCATCTCCTGGAAGCCGGGACGCTTATTGGCTTTTCTTCCGGAGATACCTAGGTCCGTGAAGATCTTTAGGATTACGATATTGTTCTTGGCTGCATAGTCCCGGAGGAGATGCTCCTGGGAGTCCGGGGAGATCTCTTCCTGATCATGAGTGGATACCCGGATGTAGCCGTATGCATATTTTACGCTCATTGTATCACCTTCCTGTAATTATATGTGCGATGTCGCACAAAAATGGGTATAAAAATAACACCTATGCAGGTGCCAGGGAAATGTGATATAATACTCTTGTTCACGGAATGTTATATCGTGCCTTGGCACTGTATAGTATTCAATAGATCCGCCTCTGTTGTCAGCAGGGGCGTTTCTTTTTTTATTTCAGAAAATCTGCAATACAAATCTTAAGATCACCATAAATCGTAACAGTAACTTCATCGTCAAAGGAATATTGAGCAGAATCCTCTGTTCCTTCGAAAGAGTACACCTGTATGGTCTGTTTCAGCGGATTTACGATCCAGTATTCACGAACACCGGCAGTGCGGTATTTGAACAGCTTTGTCAGGTAATCCATGCGCTGACTGCTCGGTGAGACAATCTCGATGATAAAATCGGGAGCACCGTTGCATCCTTTGTCATTGATCTTTGATGGATCACAAATTACAGAGATGTCAGGCTCCACGTAATTGTAATCATCCTGATTCAAGAAAACTGCAAACGGAGCAGGTAGAACCTCGCAAGGACCGCCCTTTGATTTGATGTAATTCCTCAATGTGGAAGAAAGTTCCATTACAAGTCGTTGGTGCTGGTAGCTTGGCGGTGCCATATCATAGATCTGTCCGTCAATGAGTTCTGCACGTTTTCCTTCCGGAAGAGCATAGATATCTTCGATGGTATAATGGTCATCTTTTAATAATGGCATGTGATCACATCCTTTCGTAGAGTATAGTTATTTTTAATGATTTTTCTTATTGTTGTATACAGAAATATCGGATATAATACAGAAAGGGAGGTAGTGCTATGAAAAAACAATTTCTTAAAATTATAGATTTTTTGATCTTTATTTTTTCTTTTTTACTTCTTTTAAGTACTTACTTTAAATTACTATCGATTACTTTTTCTAATAATGAAGATAATTTTATTGTGTTGCTTTGGATAGTGGGCATTTGTCTTGCAAGTAAATTTACTCGTCCTCTATATCAGGAGATTCTTGCACTTCGGTTGCCAGTGGAACGTTGGCTGCAGATGCATCATCTAAAATGATTGGTTCAACTTCCAGAGTAGTACAACCAGTAAGTAACGCATCAACAGGATTTTTTAAAGATTCTGGATTTATTCCGGAATCTTTAATTTTTTGCAAAAGATCAGCTTTCTTTTCAAGCACCTCTAATTCAGCTTTTTCAGCTTCTGCATGTTTGATACGGTAATCATCTTTAGCCGAAAAAATGCTTTTTACAATATCAATTGCTCCAGGTACTTTAAATGAGAGAGCGCTGCCGCCGCCTAAGAATACAAGTATAGCAAAAATGAATTGCCAGTTATCTACTAAAAGGTTTTTTACATTAACAAGAGAGAATACAATATCTCCAGGAGAATTTAAAGATACTTGAGTCGATATGCATTCCTCTGAAGCAATAGAAGTCAATAATTCGGTAGTTCCGTATAGAACGTTATTGATTGAGCGTGGACCGATAGGTGTTTGCTTTCGAACATTAAGAACGAAAGACATATCATTGCCAAACATATAATAATTATACAAAGCATTGAGTATTTGCTTTGAGTAAGAATCTAAATTTGAAATACCATGATAATTAGAGATTGCTCTACATAACGAATAGTTTAGTTCTTCATTTTTCACTGTTCGAAGCAGAGTTATGTGTCTGCGCTTCTTATAAGGGCAGGAAACATCGTTTATATCAACATCGTGATTATCAATACGATATATAACGTTCTGCTCAAGTTCTAGAGTTTTTGAATCATCTTCATAGTATTCACCAGCAAGTGCAAAAGTAATATAGCTACTTTTAGCACTTGGGATTACGAGAATATCATTAGTCTTGATTTCGTAAATAAAAGAATGACATTTATTAATAACGGTTGAAGGGCGATGAATTTCTTTAAATGTCATTAGTATATCATCTTTTAATGAATCTTTATTTGATTCCGAAAAATCTGTTTCTTGCGAAATGTTATTCCAAGCCAAGGCAACAAAACGCTTTGAAAGAAATTCATTATAAAAATAGCCTTTTTTGGTGCGAATCATCCAAAAATGTGTGGTGGGTGGAATGATCGGAACGCTAAAATTTTCAATTGCGTCAAGCAACGCCAATTGATCTGTATAGGTCATACTTTATCTCTCCTTGCAACTTATTTATGATTTCCCCGGTGTTTGATAGGCACCGGGGATTTTTAATTTTATTGTGCTAAATCCAATTCGAACGGCGCAAAGTCTATATCGTAATTATCGCTGCTACCTTCCATGTGTAATTTGAATTGAGCCGGATCTAATTTTCCAAAACAAATCACGCCGGATGTTGATGCTCCAGGTAAAATGTCTGACGAAAGTTCTTCGTATTGTTCATAGGCGTTTCCATATGTCTGATCATATTGCTGATCATTCTGGATTGCAATGGCTGAAGAACTCCATAAACTAAATTTGTCAGAACTATTGTTTGTTGCAGTAACATAAACTCTAGTTTCTTCTTCTGCGAATTCAACCTTTGTTACGGAAACAGAAATTCCATTTTGTTCAGATACTTTGTCAGTAAACTCCCATGTTTTGTTAGCTTTACCAAATGATTCGGTATAAGAAGTTTTTTCGATAGAGTTAGCTTCGAGATAAGCCCAGCTGGAATCAACCCCCATAACAGTTTGCCCATCGTATGATCCGTCAATCTTGGCATCGACACTAATATAATCATCTTCATTTATCTTGTCTTTTACCAATTTTTTTGGTACTTCAAGCAATACGCTATTATTATAATCAAGATCTATATATACCTGATAACCATATTTTTCATCGTCTTTGTCAATAGAAGAAACGAGTCCGTAGAATTTAATATATTTTCCTTTGTAATCATCGGGGTTACTTGCTACGGCTTCAATATCATCGACATATTCTTTTTTCTCGCTTTCAGTTGTTTCTTTTTTGTTACCGGACTCTGAGTTACCAGAATCATTAGAGTTTCCTGAACCAAATAAGATGCCAATTCCGATAAACAATACTACAACAACAATTATTGCTATGAGACAACCGTGTTTTTTCTTTTTAGGTTGAGGACTCTGTTTGTTGTCTTGATAAGAAAATGTGTTGTCGTTAGATGGTGACGATACTTTTTCTTCATTAGGAAGTTCAGTACCGCAATTACCACAGAATTTTTGACCGTCTGGGTTTGGAGTGTTACATTTTGGACAATTCATAACTCATTCCTCTTTTCTTTAGTTTTTGCATATTCAATCAGATATCTCCGCCATATAAATACTTTCGTATCAAGAGGGCAGTGTATTTATGGTTAGAGATACTGGATGAATTACATATATCTCTTTACAACTTCTATTAAACGGTTTTTGTATTTGTACAAATCGTTTAAAGAGTCGATATAAATACGCTCGAATTTTTTATTAGCATCCGGGATGAGAAGCTGTTTATTTCTTGCATCAAGATTGAGGCGACAAATCGGTTTTCTATTATTGTCTTTATACAGAATTCCAAAATAACTTTCGGTATCACGGTGAACTATATCTTCAACGGGTACGATACCAGCAAGAAGTCCGCGAATAATGTAGAAACTTTCAATTTCATCTTCCGTTGTAACAATCTTGGATGCGGGTTCTTTGATCTCGGGTTCTGATTCTTCATCTTTATCATAATCGTCAGCTAATGCAGAAGAAATTTTACTATTTACTATTTCATTTACAAAAGAAGAGAAAGCTCGTTTTACCACAGGCGTAAATTTTTCAATTATTCTCTGATTCTTTTGACCATCGTATATATCCGCTAAAATAAATCGAACAAAGTCTTCTGTCGGAGATTCAAACTGTTTTGTTAAGATGTTTTTTATTTGACTGCTATATTTAAGCTCTTCGGCAGTACTAAATATTTTGTCCTTATCAAAATTATCTTTACAAAATTTTTTTAATTCATTGATGGAAGAATCTTTTAAATTTGCCATGTCTATTTCTAGAAATGGCACAAGATCCATTTTGTTTGATTCTTCTAAATCTGTATAAAAACGATATATTATGCCATTTGTAAGAATGCCAAATTTAGCAGGAGATGTCCCGAAATATCTAAAAAGTTGAGACGAATGTTTGTCGAGTTGCTCTGAGCAACTTTTGCATTCGACTAAAATATTCGGCTGTCCATTTTCAAGGATTGCATAATCAACCTTTTCGCCTTTTTTAATTCCTACATCAGCAATATACTCTGGGCAAAATTCATTTGGATTGAAAACATCATACCCAAGAAGTTGAAATAAAGGCACTACAAGAGACATTTTTGTGGATTCTTCTGTAGTGATGGTGTCTTTTAAAGACAGTATCCTTTCTGAAAATTGTTTAATTACATCATTGAACTCCATACATTTTCCTCTCTTTCATATTTTATAAATCATCACCATATAGATAGTGGTGTTCAGCTCTTTGGAACATATCACAATGTTCCTGAATAAATTCAACACGTTTCTGATCACGAGCAATCCGCTTCTTTAATCGTCTTCGTTCTGCTTGCAGTTGCTTGATGCGATCAAGATAGATTTGAGCCGGTTCTGGATCTTTGTGTGGATGATGAGCATAGTATTCAATTTCTTGTACATTACCTTTTAAAAAGTCATCTTTTGTTATATGACTCATGGCATGCTCATATGCCTTAAGCTGAGATTCATAATTCAATCCGGCATTGATCAGTATCGTGTAGCTTCCGTCTTCGTTCGGAACAACCATTTCATTTCCTTTTTTACTAGGAAAGTCCATAAGAACGACATTAACATCCGGTGTCGTCAATATCACCACGTTCCTTTCGTTTAAGCGCGAGAGCCATGCTATGCAGAGCTTTTAAGTCGTCCGGATCCATATCTTTCTGGACATCGAACAGCGCTTTCAGTTCTTTGTTTTCAAATATCTCTTGTGCTACCTGCGCAGTTTCATCATTTAAATAATACTTTTCTGTATCTGATTCATTTCCTGTCATTAAATAGTCGACAGATACATTGAAGTAATCAGCAATTTTCTTTATTTTCGTAGCATTAGGTGTACTGTTTCCTAATTTACTGATATACCCCTTTCCGAATCCAAGAGTTTCTTCGAGCTTGTTCATTGATATTCCATAGTCTTTGCACAAGCTTTTAATACGTTCTTTCATATTTTTGGGCCCTTTCTGAAAAAATCGCAAAAACTTCTTGACATTCTGAATATATCGCGTATAATAAAATTACAAGTTCTGAAAAAATCGCAAAAATAATCAGAATGGCAAATATGCTATTTATTTGTTTGTGGTAATTCAAATTATAGGATATTTTCAGAAGTTAGTCAATAATATTTAGTGATTTTTTCAGAACTTATATTGAAAAAGGAGGTGTAAATTTGATTTACGAAAATATTTGTAAACTTGCAAAAGAACGTGGGATTTCGATTAACAAGTTAGAGGAAAAAGCAAATGTATCGACGGGCAGTATTTGCAAATGGGGAAATAGTGTGAGTCCAACAGTTAAAAACATTAAGAAAGTAGCCGATATTCTGAAATGTACTGTGGATGAATTAATTTCAGCAACAGATGAAACAGGTTCAGAAGAAGGGAGGGAGAAAGTTGAAAGCATCAGATAATCATAGAGGTCCAAAAGGAATGCCGGGTGCTATGGGCGTTGAGTATGGACAACTTGAAAAAACTATTTCTTTTGCTATGGGGCATTTTATGGCAAAAAGGGAAGACATTTTGCTTGGTGGAAGACCAGAGCCACCAGAAGTAACAGGTTACAAAGTATATATCTATTACAACGGTGGCGGGGCAGAATTTTGGGTTCGTCAAGAAAATGAAAAATGGCAGAATTGGTCTTATATGGAACAATGAAAAATACTGGCCAATTCGTTAAGAGGTTGCTTGTAAGAATCACCTGCGAGGATATGCCAGATACATAAATACATAGGGAATGAGACAGAATCTTGCGCTGGCAATCTACATAAAAGAGGAACCGTCTCCCATAATTGAGGATATTTGCTGAAGACAGGAAGTAGTAATTTAGCAATTTGCAAATTGAAATTTCTATTATAGCAATTCGCAATAGCATCTTTCCAGATAGCAGAAGAAGGATCGGAAAGTTCCGAAGGATTTTTCAAGTCTTCTACGGAATTGATTCGATTGGTGCGATAGGAGATGAGGGATGGTGCATATTCAGGATGTGCAAGAAGTCCGCTTTGCCCCCATATTATTGCTAATTTCTCAAGAAAAAATAATGAAGCAAGTTCGCAGACACTTTCTTCGAACCAACGCATACTTGGTGGAATAGGATTTCCTATCAGAAGGTGGCAAAACTCATGAGAAAACTGAAACACTATTTGAGACCAAGAGGTATCCATGCAACAAATATGAATCTCATCATATGTAGTGGAGGTTTCCGGATAATTAAAACGAAGATTGTTTACAAGCTGGAAAGCAGGGGCGCTCTTTTTAAAATAATTTTCCATTAATTTCATTGTTTCCTCGACAATGATAAAAACATTGGAGGTATTTGGAACGTAGGCTTTTTCCGTATAAGTAAATCTTGGGCGGATGATGGTTGCATCGCTATTCATGTACATTTCTCCTTTCATCATTTGATAGGAAAATTATACCAAAGAACCGCAACAAGTACAAACCATTCCACATAACCTATAAAGAGGTGATGCAGTTTGAAACATATTAACATCGTGATCATCGATGGAGTAGAAAGAGACATGGCTACATTATCTGCAGAGGAGCGAGCAAAGATCGTGAATGAGTTGAATCGTGTAGCTGTTGGATATCTGGGATACCAGAAAGAGAAAACCGCTTAGGCGGTAGGGGAGGTGGACAAGCATGAAAAGAAGAGGACCAAGAACAAAATGGCAGAGAATCATCAGAGAAACGGTGTTAGAGATCCTGATCGGCGCCGCAATCGGACTTGCATTTGATGCAATGTTATTTATCTGGTTGCTCGTAAGATGAAGGAGAGTGCATATGCGGGAAAGACCAATCCATAACGGTCATGGAGGAGTACCAGGAATCAGAAGACTACAGATCCTGTGGATGCCCGGAATGGAGATGGGGATAGTGATACAAGTGAATAAAAAATAAGGCACATCATTATGCGGATGATGTACCTCAAGACTTCTTCGCCTACCGAAAATATAAGTCAAAATTATAATACCATCGGCGGGCGAAAAAGTCAAGAAATACGGGCATTTCCGCCCGCTTTTATCACTTGTTAAGAATATTAAAGATAGGACATACAGGTGGATGGTAAAGAGATACAAGAGGATTATATACACATTCAAAAATTCCATAGAGGTATATGAATATCTGGATGGTAAGTATGGAGCACCTGGAAAGAAAAGAGGAAAGAAGAGGAAGTTAACGGAAGAAGCGATCCGTTACCGGAATCAATGGAACCGGGAAAGAAAAGTAAGGCATAAGTTAAAGACCTGGTTCAAGAAGAATGATTACATGGTCCTACTGACATATAAAAAGAATGAACGTCCACCGGATATGGATACAGCAAAGAAAGATCTGTCGAAGGCAATGCGCCGGGTAAGGGAGAAATACAAAAAAGCCGGACAAACTATGCGGTGGATGGCGAATATCGAAGTAGGGATCAAAGGAGCATGGCACGTACATATAGTCATAAACCGGATAGCGGATGCAGACGTATTCATAAAAGACGCTTGGGAGCACGGAGCCGTGACCTTTAAGCATTTGCACGAGGCGGGCGACTTCAAAGATCTGGCCGGATACATCACGAAAACGCCAGAGACGTGCGAACGCTATGGAGAACACTTAAGAGAGACAAGCTATCATGCGTCCCGCAATATGCCTCTGAAGGAACCGGAAGAAGAACGCTTTGTACAGTGGCGTGAGGTAAAAGACAGGAAAGGTTATTACCTGGATAAAGATACTTACTATGAAGGAACAAATAAATTCACCGGGTACAAATACCGGTATTACACCATGATCAAGTTGGATAGGAGGATTTAAAATGCTGATTTTAGACAGAGCAAGCGAAAACAAACTGGAAGAGCTGGTATTAGTATCTCGAAAACTCAATGGAGTATTGAGAGAAAACTACCCGGGAGTACATAAGATTGAACCGGATCGCGCCGCTCTGCTGTGGTGTGCAATCGATGATGAAATTGAAAAAAGACAGAAGCAGATCGACAAGATTCTTGCGACGGAGAGCGGAGCAGAACAGATTGTACTGCGGAGGGCCTGCAGAGAGCTGAAGAAAGAATATGATCAGTACAACCAGCTCATGGAAGAGGTCTATAATGAAGAACTACTTCCGGCCACTATTCCGGAACTGCTGATCAGCTCTGTACAGAGGGCAACACTGGAGATGCAGGAAATCAATAAGAATCTGCAGCATACGAAAGAGGCAATGAAACCATATGTTTAGAGTAGATATTTACATAGTCACAAAATGCAGTTCCAACAGTAAAACACTGGGAAAATATGGATTCGTATGCACCTGTGCTAAGAAGTCCGGAGAGATTGGAAAAATCCAAGATACCGGTCAGATAAAAGGCACACGACACGAAACAGAAGTAAAGGCGATCACAGAAGCATTGAGCCGCCTGAACCAGTCCTGTGAGGTCCATATTCACTGTGAGGATACGTTCGTGGTCAACATGATCGATTATCGTATCTACGAATGGGCTGGGAATGATTTCCGAAAAACCAATGGAAAGCCGATCGCCAACGCAGAAGGCTGGCAGAAGCTCTGGAAGAAGATGCAGGGGCATCTGATCCGAATGGAAAAGGGACGGCACAACTATAGTGATGAGATTAGAAAAATAATGGAGGATACATAGATGTTTGATAAATTTGGAGAATTTGACTCTGCTGAAGAGATTAACAGAGCGGCAGCAGCACAGTTAAAAGAGGGAGATCTGGACGCTATCAAGACAATAGCAGAAGAAAATGGCTTAGATTCGGAGGACGCAGAGGATTTTTGCACCGGTGCAATAGATTCTCTGACTACTCCATTGCTGGCAGCGATCGGGAAATTGGAAATGGAATCGAAAGATTTAGGACTCAAAAACATGATGGAAGACTGGAAAAACTTCATGATCCAGATGTGTGAAGAAGATGACCAGATGGCGCAAGCTGTACGTAAGAAAGGAAAAAGTCTTGAAAAATGTATGGCACAGATATTAAAAGTATCGTTTGAAACGAAAGCACAACTGGATGATAGAATCGTACGGGCAGCAGGCTTAAAACCACCTATCTATCTTGGAATTCCTGGAAAAGCACAGATTAGAAAAATTGCAGAAAAATATTATAAGGGTGAAGAAAAATGAGAACATACAAAGGATTCACGGAAGATCTGAAAGCAACCTACGGGAACGGAAT
>NZ_JAMOYX010000036.1:0-31918 GCF_023669465.1 Dorea sp. MB18-49 | reverse complement strand
ACCTGCTATATGTTTTTTGATATTCTAATATTAGTTATATTATATCTTTTACATGTTACCCGTAATTCTCCAAAATATAATTATAAGGCTCAGAACCTACTATTATGTAGATTCTGAACCTTAGTCATATTCTGGCTATTCATTTTTACAAAAACTGAATAATAAGGTTTGTGGACAAACATTTACATTATTCAAACTCCAGATTGACAGTACGGAGTATTAACGCATATAGACGATTTTAAAGGCTTTTTAACCAGTTAAGAGCAACATAGCCACATAATCTAAATTTTAAAAATGCAATAAAAATGCAATGAGTGACACGACTACTTGCTATACTTCCATCGGCTTCTTCTTGATACCAACACTATGAAAAGTCCGATTACAATTAAATATACTTTGAAAGGAAGATCACCATGAATTACAAATTAGAACTCAAACAAATCGTGGAATTTCCACGCTGTCGCATTTACCGTGACTTCATACAAACTTTAATCACTACCAAGAGCATCCGAACTACCGGGGGCTCTTTTCTTTTTTATTATCTGGTATTATGCTCCTATGCAAATTACCGCACATCCTACCGCAGGATGGAACACATTACCTATACCATTGGTCCGGGAGAGTGGATCTGCACAGTCACAGATCTTCAGGAAAGGTTTCGCTGCCGTTTCCAACATCAAGTGTTGTCCATCCTTCGATTTTTTGAAGAGCAGAATTACATTACCTACTCTCTTCTCGGCAAAAACCGCCTGGTCAAATTCAAAATATCAGACTGGCCCAAAGACAATACTGTATTGGAATACAACTATCCCTGTAAAAAAGATACAGGGTTTTTCTTTTTCCCGATTGCCAAAGTTCACGAACTAATTGGCATTGGAAAATGCTCGGAAATGGATGTTCTTCTGGATCTGTGGATTCATGCAGTTTACAACGATTCCTCTGTCCTGGGATCTGATTCCGGTCCCATTGTCTATTACCGGGATAATACCGGAAATCCCCTTACCAGCTTTAATGAACTGGGTGAAAGGTGGAGTCTGTCAAAGGCATCGGTATCACGACTCTTGAAGAAACTGGAGGAAAAAGAATACATTACACTTATCTCATTTACAGGAAAACACGGAAGCGTAATTTATCTCAACAATTACCTGTCCGTGATGTTTAATATCAGCGACGTTATGATTGACAAGGAGGAGATCGCTATGAAGATGCAATTACCAATCCATGTACCTGAAGAAATCACTATTGAGGATTCTGCTTCTGTTAGCGTTTCAGAAACTGTCACAGACTCACAAATCACCGTTACAAAAAATGATTCCTGCGTTCCAGATTCACACATGAAATTTATCGTGCAAAAAGTCGCAGAACTATTGGATTCACAAGGGATTCCATGTTGCCACTGCTCCAAAACCCGCTATATATTATCTCCATTATCAGCCTGCAAAGATATATTTAATACATTTACTCTAAATATTATCTGTCCCTACGGAAATGCCGCTTATCGGTTTGAGTTGTCCGTAAGTCCGGGGGATGAGTCTGCCCAAAAGATGCCTGCCGTGGCAGAGCCTTCTGCACTGAAAGGGGGGGAATAGACATGGCAAACCGCAATACACAGGGATTTCCTTCACCCGAAGAAGATCCACGTTTTCACGACACCTATCAGTTTTTACGCAGATACCGAGATGCAACCTACAGCCTGAAGGTAGTCGTACACCAGATGGAGCACCAGTTTAAGCTCCAATACGACAATGACATCGACAAATTTCTGGACTCCATCTATGCTGCCGGGGCTGATCTTACCGGAAGCGACATCGAACAACGGGCAAAAAGTATTGCCAGAAGCAACCAGATGCTGAAGCTTTTGGAATCATCCATCGATCTCCTCCGGAACAATCACAAGCATGGGGAACAGTATTACTGGATTCTCTACTACGCTTTTCTCTCTCCACAGGAAATGAAAAATACAGATGAGATATTGGATAAGCTGGCTCACCACATCACCAATATTTCCTACCGCACCTATTACCGGAAACGCAGGGCTGCGATTGAAGCACTCAGTACCATCCTTTGGGGATTTACTGCAAAAGAGACATTGGATACGCTCAACAAGTTCTTTCCAGAGTAATACATATCGCCTATCTTCTCGGCTTTTCGTAATATCATAAAAATGTTATACTAAAAAATGCAAAATATATATTGACTCTCACGGAACGTCATAGCGTACAGTTATCTTATCAGGAACAGGAGGTCAGCAACTATGAGGACAGTCAAAGAAATATCAGAACTTACAGGTATCAGCGTTCGCACGCTTCACTATTACGATGAAATCGGGCTTTTAAAACCAACACAAAAAAGTGATGCGGGATACCGGCTTTATGACGATAGGGCATTGGAAATATTACAGCAGATTCTGTTTTTCCGTGAGTTTGACATTCCTTTGAAAGAAATCAAAGCTGTTCTGGAGAATCCTGCTCTTGAAAGGAACCAGATCTTGCAAATGCAGAGAAAAATGTTGGTAGCAAAGAAAGAACGTATGGAACATCTGATTGCCAGCATTGATGATATCCTGAAAGGAGAGAATAAAATGGATTTTGCGATTTTTAGTAAAACGGAAGTTGAAGAAATGTTCCAAACTATGTTTGAACATATGCCTGACAATATGAAAGAACTTGCTGTAAAAGAGTTTGGAAGCATTGAAGAATGGAAAAAGCATTATATTAAGACCGTTTCATCAGAAGAAATGCAGAAAGGCTATGCTAAAGTTGTTGAGTGGTATGGAGGAAAAGAGCAATTCCTGTCTGTTGCCAACAATCCTATTAGCAAAGAGGCTGCAGAAAGTTACAACCAACAATTTGACAATCTTTTATACAAATTAGCAGCTAAAAAAGTATGTTCACCAGATTCTTCTGAAGTAAGAGAACTTGTTTCCGAATACGGTTTTCTTATGAAACAACTTTCACAGATAAAGAAAGAACACGGTCTGATGGTTGCACAGGCTCAATATTACCGTAATGAAAAAATCAAACCTATGATAGATGAAAAATACGGCAATGGTACAGCCGAATTCTTCGCACAAGCTTTCGAAGCATTTTATAAAGACAAGTAATCATTAGAACTACACAAAAGCACAACAATACACCATGCAGGGAATCAAAATGGTTTCCTGCTTTTTTTATGCCAACCAGTGAAAATGGCACAGAAATGACCTGCTTCTGCGATTGAAGCGTAAAATTACCCATGCTACAATAGGTATTGCTTATAGTTTTCCTTATTTCCAGCACCCATAGATGGTGCTTTTTTTGTACCTGTAAATTCAATCGCTGACAGCAGGTTCTATGTACTTTGTACGTACACTATACTTACAATACCAAACGTATTCTGTACGTACAGCCATACATATAAAGTTTCCTATTATATATAGAAGGGAGTCAATCATGAAAACAAGGAACGAAATCTATCAAGGAGAGGGAGCCAAGCTCTTACGGTTCATTACCACTTACCATACTCTGAGGTATGACCAGGTTTTACAACTTTTCTCCCGACATGAGCAGTCTATCAAGTCATTGATTACCAGCCTCATCAAACAAGGGCGCATCATTTACGATAAAGAGCATGACCTTCTTTGTGACAGCCAGCAGTCTGCTGAGAATCCTGACTATGCTATAATTACATGCTTCTGGGTACTGCTGGATTTTAAGAAAGGTGTTGTATACCACACCAGTGGCGAATTTCCAATCAAGCTCAATTTCTTTTCGCAAGATGAACAATACGAAATCATCTATATCGGTGAAGAACAGGAGGCTCTGATCAATCATGTGATGGAAAGTATCCCATCAAATGGTTCCAAACGCCTGATTGTCTTAGAATCCGAAAGCCAGGCTGCCAAAATCACCATTGATGATGTAGCCGCTTACTGCCTTGTAAATGAATCCGGTGCTGTCAGTTACTACATGAGAAAGTAGGTTATTATGACGCAAAATACACCAACCATTTACCAGCGGCTTGAAAAACTGGAAGGGGAGCTGCAAAAACTGACGAATACCGTTTACGCTCTGAAGGTCACTGATATCCAGAATTATGATAAAAATTTTGAGGAACTGAGCGTCAGTGCTGCTCTTCGGGCGGAGCGGATTGCCTGCCAGATGCGTAACCTTGTCTGTCCGGCTCTCTCCCCAAATCAAGCAGCTTATCTTCCCAAAGCGGCAGATGCACAGGGAATGCGGATTGCAGAACAGCAGGGGATTCTCACCATTACGCTTCCCGGACTGCTTCCGAAACGAAGAGTCCACACAAACACTGCATTTCTCCTTGAACCGCTTAATTATATGCTTCGGGAGTATGTAAAACAAAATGCCCTGCCCCTCTATCGTGACTGCGTGATATGTTTCAGTCAAATATATGACAGGGAACTTCCTCAAAGACGTATCCGGGATTATGACAATCTGGAGTTTAAACAGATTCTGGATACACTTTGTACTTATGTTCTGACAGATGACAGCGGCTTTTTCTGTGATTCCTACTACACGACACAGCTTGGCTTAAAGGACTGTACACTGGTATCGGTTATGGAAAAAGCTGACTTTCCGAAATGGCTGCAGAACCAGAAAAATCATCACGAAAACATGTCGGAAAATCTCCTGACTTCTCAGGCAGAAATCCGACATCGGTAAGAACCACCGCAGGGAACTTTGTTTTCTTGCTTTTTTTATCTCCAAACCACCGGAGATTTACCCAAGTATAGGCTTGCATGGGTAAGAACTGAATTGAGGTGATGCTTATTTGATAAGACCTGACACTACGAAATACCGCTTACTGGAAATGATAGGGATGTGCGGGGAATTTCCCGCAGACCAGCTAAACAGACTCATCCCCAGTGCCTCCTATGCGGAAAAACTCATTACGGATTTGAAGGCAGAACACCTCATCCGTACCCACTACCGGGATGCTCTCAGAGGCTACCGGCTGACCAAAGCTGCGAAAGAGATGCTGTTATCTGTCTCGCCGCTGCGCTTCCAGTGCTATCTGACCGGCAATACCGAGACGAACCTCATCCGAAGTGAAGTATCCCGCCGTATCCGCTTACATCAGAAAGCCGAAACGTATCTGACACTCCTTCATGCCGGGATTCCCTTTTATCCGGATGTAAAACCTGACATCTTCTGTAATCACCGCGAAGCTGGTTCCATCGGTATGCGAAGCCTTCCTCTTTTTTACGCTTCCAGAGAAATTAAGGAACTGGGTCCGGAGACCACAAAGATTAGAAACTCCCGCAGCATGGGCATCCTGATGGCACCGCAATGTGTCTATGTCCTTTATAACACGGGAAACGGAGTCCTGAAATGGGAATATCGAACGGAAGTCCGCTTAAACGCCTATCTGCAACATTACCTGCAAGGCTACCCTTACAACGGACATCCACAGATCCGGGCAATCATGACCGGAACCGACATGGAAATGGCTTTCCGGCTGTTTACCAGTACCGGAGGCTACAAAAAGAGCCTGTTTATGCTGGACACCTCCTTCGAGCATTTCCATTACCTTCCCAATACTCCGGAAGGGGAAGTGCTTTTAAAACTGCTGGTTCACCCTGAGATCATGGAAAAGCTGGACAACCTCCTGCTGTCCGATCTGGGCTGCCGCAGCGATTCAATTCCACTGGAACATGATGCCACGGATGCTTCCGGGAACCCCATCCTTCTTGCTTATGATTTTGACATGCAGCGAATCAACCGGTTCAATACCGGCTTAAATGTATACGGCAGATCCGGGAACCTGATCTGTTTCGATTTTCAGATTCCGGTCCTGAAAAAATACTTAACTGCCACAATCCATTTCTCCAGTATTGACCTTTGCAAATTCAAAAGGGGGTTTTTACATGAACCGTAAATGGTGGAAGCTCATTTATATGCTTCCGATCACCTTCTGCACCCTCTATGCAGGAGGCTATGTTGCTCAATTTATCCGCAACTATCAGACCTGGGAATCTGCCGGCAATTTTGCCGGAAACGGAACTGCCCCGCAGATCCCCTCCCCGCACCCGCTCGCCTGTCTGGATGCCCTGACTGCTTTCCCGTACAATCTGTATGGGATTTTTCTATGTCTGGCAGCTTTTGGACTCCTGACCTTCCTTCTCATGCGTATGGGATTTGACCGGAACGGGGAAATAACAGACCGGGGCCGGAACCTGAATTATTCCACAAAGGGAACCTATGGGACTTCCGGTTTTATGACTTTGGAGGAAATGCATCAGGTACTGGAGCTTACGAATGATGTCAAGAAACACAAGGGAACCATTCTTGGAAAACTGAACGGAAAAGCCGTTTGTCTCCCGAAGGATACCCGCATGAACCGGAATATTGCCGTTTACGGTGCCAGCGGTTCCATGAAAAGCCGGGCCTTTGCACGCAACATGATCTTCCAGTGTGTTGCCCGCGGGGAAAGCCTCATCATCACCGATCCAAAATCGGAATTGTACGAAAGTACAGCCACTTACCTTGAGAATGCCGGATATATCGTGAAATCCTTTAATCTTGTAAACCCGGAAAACTCGGATAGCTGGAATTGTCTGGGTGAAATTGGCGGACAGGAAACCATGGCACAAGTATTTGCTGATGTCATCATCCAGAATACCGGTTCTGCCAAAGGCGATCACTTCTGGGACAATGCCGAGATGAACTTATTAAAAGCTCTGATTCTCTATGTGGATCAGGGATTCCCACCGGAGGCAAAGAATATCGGACAGGTATACAAACTCCTGACCATGAGTTCTGAAAAAGAACTGAACAGCCTCTTTGACCTGCTTCCGGTCTCCCATCCGGCAAAAGTCCCCTACTGCATCTATAAGCAGGCAAGTGACACGGTACGTTCCGGCGTCATCATCGGACTCGGTTCCAGACTTCAGGTATTCCAGAACAAGCTGATCCGCCAGATCACTTCCTATGATGAGATCAACCTGACGCTGCCGGGAAAAGAAAAATGTGCATACTTCTGCATCACTTCGGATCAAGACAGCACTTTTGATTTTCTTTCTTCCCTGTTTATGACCTTCGTATTTATCAAACTGGTCCGTTATGCAGACACCTATGGGGAAGATGGAAAACTGCCGGTTCCGGTACATATCCTGGCTGATGAGCTGGCGAATACGGGAGCAATCCTATCGCTCAACAAAAAGATTTCCGTGATCCGAAGTCGAAACCTCAGTATTTCCTGCATTTTCCAGAACCTGCCTCAGATGCAGAACCGGTATCCCTTAAACCAATGGCAGGAAATCATCGGGAACTGCGACACTCAGCTATTTTTAGGCTGTACGGATGAGGTAACTGCTACATTTATCTCTAACCGCTCCGGTGATGTGACCGTTGGTGTCAGCAGCGAAGCCAAACAATTAAATAGCTGGAGGGTATCCGATTATACACCAGAATACCGCCAGACCAGATCCATCGGGAAACGAAAGCTCTTAACTCCGGATGAGATCCTACGCCTGCCTCTGGATACCGCACTGATTATCCTGCGTGGCCAGAAAGTCCTGCAGGTAGAAAAATACGATTACACCCTGCACCCGGATGCCAAAAAACTCATTTCCCGGAAGGCTTCCGAGCATATTCCGGAATGGAGAAAAGGAGCATGTAGTGAAGAATATACGTACACTCCAACTATTCCTGCTTCCCACCCGAAAAAAACCGCTTCTTATGGAAAGCAGAAAAAGAAAAAAGCTGAACCGCACTTTGACCAGCAAAGCGTTTATCAGGAACCTGGCTATCACGATTTCCCGGATGACTTCTCAGCAGATAACTATCCGGATCACACAGACATGGTTCCTTTAGATAAAGATTCTATCATGTCATAATTTGAAAGGAGACACTATGATGCCAAACGAAACAACCAACACACCTATTTTAACTCTGGATTCCGATGCGAAGCTGGAAACAGCCCAGTCCATTTCAGACCTTACCTGGCATGAGATCCAGAATGCCTACCGTACCCGCCGGATCTTAACCGGAATGCTTGGCGGTATCGAGAAAACAGAAAACGGCAGCCTCATTGCCGTGGTTTACTACAAGGATTTCCGTACTGTCATCCCAGTAACTGAGATGATGATCCATCTCATGCAGGATGAAGCACACGATTATGGGGAGCTTGCTCTGCGGCAGAACAAAATCCTCAACAATATGCTTGGATGTGAGATTGATTTTCTGATTAAGGGATTAGATCCGAAGACACGCAGCATTGTCGCCAGCCGGAAAGAAGCGATGCTGAAGAAACGCCAGATCTTCTATCTGGATAAAGATGCTTCCGGAATGCCGAAAGTTTATGAAGACCGTATCGTGCAGGCAAGAGTCATTGCTGTTGCGGAAAAGGTAGTCCGGGCAGAAATTTTCGGTGTGGAAACCTCCATTCTTGCCAGAGACCTGTCCTTCGACTGGATGGGTGATGCCAGAGAACGCTTCCAGGTAGGCGATCACATCCTGGTACGCATCCTGGATGTGCGGGCAGACTCACCGGAGCAGGTCATTGTCCACGCAGATGTCAAAAGTGTGGAAGGCAACACCAGCAAGGAAAACATGAAAAAATGTAAGATTCAGGGAAAATACGCCGGAACTGTGGAAGACATCCATAAAGGCACCGTCTTTGTCCGGCTCTCCATCGGTGTCAATGCCATTGCCCACTCCTGCTATGACAGCCGGACAGTCGGGAAAAAGGATCAGGTATCCTTTGTGGTGACGCATATTGATGAAGAGCGTAATGTTGCCCTCGGCATCATCACCCGCATCATCAAGCAGACCATATAAGGCTTCCACCTTATTTTTAAATAGCTTTTTTTCATATACAGCACCAATTAGTCCAGCAAATACTCACGATACAGCTACATAAGGTGACAGAATAAAGTATTTTTCAGACCATTACCTTATTGTACTGAAAACGGTAACGTGTTATACTGATTCGGTATTACTGAACCGGAAAGACGGATGCATTTCGATTTTGCCCTCTAGTATCCAAGGAGGGTGATGCCCATGAATACAATGGAAGTATTGACTTTACTATTGGTAATTTTTGCGGCTTTGACTTATATAGATCGACATAATAAGAAATAGCATCCACGACCCTAGGAAAGTTTTGGATGCTATGACTTATACATAGAATATAAAATTTAACTGAGGGCATCAGATTTTGCATCTGAATACCTTTCTTGAGTTCATTATACACTGGGGGATTTGAGAAATCAAGTCCCCCTTTTTATTATGACATTGATTAGTATCTGCATTAAACATCAGAAATTTATATTCTTACTCACTGAAACGAATTCTCTCTATCAATGAATCTTTCCTTACTGACTTTGCAATGAATATTGCCAATAACATCTGTATCACAAACAATGTTAAAATTATAATAATAGCTGCTGTTACCGGATAATGGTATGTGCTGATATCAAACATTCCTGTACGCTTTGCATATAAAAACAACGGATATCCTGCAAGACTTCCCACTCCGATACTGATAATAAGAGTGCCTACTGTATAGAATATACCTTCCAACTGGAGCATCTTCATCAACTGACGGTCCGACATTCCGATTGCCTGCATCATGCCAAGCTCCTTTTTTCGCACATGGACACTATTGATCATTGTGTTAATCAAGTTCATAATGCTGATTGCTGCCAGAATGATGATAAATGCATAACATGCACCTCTAGTCATCTGTATGGCATTTTCCCATGTATCGTACTCATTCTTCCAGGTACGCATCTGCAGTCTGCCTGATCCATCCACAATAGCCTGTAGAGATGCTTCCAGTGCCTCATCATAATCCTTATCTGCAATCACCTGAAAATAGCTGGAAGAATTATTTATGGTAAGTTTCTCTGCCCCTTCTTTTGCCATGATAAGACAGTTATAGTTTGTCAGACCTGTTCCATATTCACCAATTGCTGCCACTTCAATCTCTTTTTGAAAGGTATTATCTCCATCATGAATATTGAGTTTCAGCTTATCTCCCACTTTAATATCTGGATACCAGTGAAGTAGCGCGCGGTCCAGAATCACTTTATCCCCGGATTTCAATTCCTCGTATGTGACATTGCCTTCAGTGATTCCTTTTTTCAGCTCTTCTGCGTATTCTTCCGGCACTCCATTGATAAATTCGGTTCCAATTTTTTCTTCAAAAGGTCCTCCTGATACCTTCAACGCGGTAAACACATCTACCCGCTCAACACCGTCAAGCTCCTCTATCTGCTGCTTTAGTCCTTCATTTAATGGATTATTCTTTTGAACCTCCGCCCATTCATATTCAGGATGCTCTTTATTCCCGGATTCCACAATTGGAGAAATCTCATATTGCCCCACAATCGAACTCTTTGCACTTTCCATCGGATTTGCACAAGACAGCACCGTTGCTACCATCATGACAAATATTCCGGTAACGGCCATAGATACAATCGTGATAGTACTCTTCTTTTTATTCTCTGCAAGATTTCTCTTGGTCAGTCGTCCGATATTCAGAAATTGATATCCCTTCCTGCTGCTTTTCTGTCGCTTACTGCCTCCCTGGTAACGCATAGCTTCTATTTCTGATACCTTCGCCGCCATACGCATAGGCTTCATCAGTGACAGATACACTGTACACAGAGTCACTGCAATTGCCAACAGATAAATCCACCAATAATAAAGTTGGACTTCTCCTTTAGCTACAACCTTGTATGCCTCTGTTATAAGTACGTTTGAATCCTTTGCATGTTCTACAAACTGGAGAAGTACAACTTTCACAGCAACTGTTCCGATCAAAAGTCCTATCGGAATGGCAAACAACGCCACTCCCATTCCCTCTCTTAGTACGATTTGTCTAAGCTGCCGTTTCGTAGCCCCGATTGCCTTTAACTTTCCAAATTCCCGAACCCTCTGGTTCATAGATACATAATAAACACTATAAATTGTGATAATGCCCGCCAATACAACAATAAGCATGATTCCTACAATCACCGGAATTGTAGCCGGATCCACATAATTTGCTGCAAGATACTCTTTATTAATATTCATGTCATCCTCGGAAATCCCGAACTGTCTGGCAATATTCTGTATCGTCTCTGTATAATCTGCAGTCGTATTTCCTTTCTGTCCATTCACCTGAAGTAAAAACCGATATTTCACCTGTTCTACCGGTATCTCCGCTTTCAGAAAGGCCTCTGAAACCAATGATGTATATTGTTTTTGTTCTTTGCTGCTCTCATTATCTGCTAAAAAACCACAGATTCGAAAGTCTTTCTCCTTCGTATAATCCAGTCCGTCATCTTTCAGAATCTGATAAGGTACTGTGATAGTGTCACCGATTTTCCCATTCTGTCCTAATGCTTCCAGTATTCCTTTTGAAACCACAATATCATTTTCTTTCTGCGGAAGTTGCCCCTCTTTCAGCTTCACTTTATAAAGTTCCATCCCTGTTCTGTCCATATACATCATGGAAACCGTCGCATCTTCCAGATTCATGTACCCCGCATCGCTGCGGAGTCCGTAAGTTTTCACATCATGATGTGCCGCCAGTTTCATAACTGTACTCTCGTCCACGTTCCGATAAAGGGCATGCCATGTTGGATAAATCTTATTGATTACCGCAAAGTTCACTTCCACCATATCTTTTCCGATTGATGGGATTACGAACAGCAGTAATGTTGTCAGGATAATGGCAATTCCAATCAGTATGTTTTTGCTCTTATAATGCCGCATATTGCAATATGCAACTCTGGTCGTCATCTTCATTATCTTCTCACCGCCTTGCCATCTTCAATGATAATCATTTCATCCGCCATCTGGGCAATCGTTTCATCATGGGTAATCATGATAAGCGTCTGCCCGAAATCCGACACGCAGCTTTTCAATAGGCTCATAACCTCTAGCTCAGTCTGGGAATCAAGGTTTCCCGTCGGCTCATCCGCCAAAATTATCGCCGGTCTTGTCACCAATGCCCTGGCTATCGCAGTTCTCTGTTTCTGTCCACCAGACAAAGCAGACGGCATCGCATCTTTCTTATCCTGCAGTCCGATTTTTTTGAGAATATCTTCCACTTCCCGCGGCTTTACCTTGCGATTATCAAGTCCCAGCGGAAGAACGATATTCTCCCACACATTCAGCGATGGAATCAGATTAAAATCCTGAAAGATAAATCCTATCTTCTTTCTTCGAAACTGTGCCAGTTTATCATCTTTTCGAGAATAGATATCGGTTCCATCAATCCATACTTTGCCGGAATCCGGTCTGTCAAGCCCTCCAATCAGATGCAGAAGTGTAGATTTTCCGGAGCCGGAACGTCCTACGATAGCTGTAAACTTGCCTCTCTCTATCTGTAAACTTGTATGATCCACGGCTCTCACCTGATTCTCGCCTTCTCCATAATACTTTACTAGATCTTCTACTTTTAAAATACTACTCATATCTTCAAGTCCCCTTTCCATTTCATACCCCTACTATAACATTCCTGCATTACAAAACCCTTACAACAACCATAACAGTTTTGTAAGGGTTCCGACTATTCTCCTATTATGAGCGGCAGTGTCACTTTAAATATCATACCTTTCTCAGCCTTTCTTTTGGCTGCTATTGTCCCCCCCTGTTCTTCTATGATCTTTCTGGCAAGATACAGACCGACACCCGCTCCGTCTTTTACCTGTTCCTTTGCTTTCCTTCCCCGGTAAAATCTCTGATAGATCTTATGCAGTTCCTCCGCAGGAATGCCCATTCCTTCATCTTCTACTTCAATAAGCACATTGCTTGCTAGCTCCTGCGTCCTCACTGTAATCGTTGTATGTTCCGGTGAATATTTGACTGCATTCTCAAGGATATTCGTTAATGCTTCTACCGTCCATTTTGAATCATGGTTCACAACTATATCATCATCCATCTCCACCTGAATGGAAATATCTTTTCCTCTTGCCTTCATATAAATCTGACTGACAGCCTCTGTTAGCGTTTTCTTCAGGCTTTCATGAAGCGAATGTATCTGGATCATATGTGTTTCCAGCCTTGAAAGATTTACCAGTTCATTCAAGAGCTGTTCCAGTTTGGTAAGTTCCTGTGATTCCTGCTCCAGAAACTCCCTCTGTTCTTCTCCTGTAACCCGATTTTCTGCCACCAGCTCATGACTCATCCGGAGTGATGCAAGCGGAGTCTTCAACTGATGGGAAATATCTGTAATCAGACTCTTCGTACCATTTTCTTCCTGCTCCAGACGTTCCTTCAAATCTTCGAAATATTGCCCCAGCTCCTTTACAGATTCCCA
The DNA here is from genome assembly GCF_023669465.1 of Dorea sp. MB18-49. Classification (NCBI taxonomy): domain Bacteria; kingdom Bacillati; phylum Bacillota; class Clostridia; order Lachnospirales; family Lachnospiraceae; genus Dorea; species Dorea sp. MB18-49. The sequence continues at coordinate 18,658 of NZ_JAMOYX010000036.1, read as the reverse complement.
CACCTTTAACCATTGTTCCGATTCTGATGTTTCTTCAGGATATGTTTGGAATTTTCCTTTTCTGAATTCCTGCAGACATTCATATAATTGCTGTAATTGTTCCTCATCACCGTATCTGCTCCAGTTTTTTCTTCGGTCCAGGTACAAGAACAGGCTACATACTATGACTCCCACTAGTAATCCAATTCCCCAGATAATCCTTATAACCACATCTGAAGATCCACTCCCTGAGTGATAACCATAAGTTTCTTCCAGCATCTGTACGACTCTTTCTATCTTCTGATCGTCCCGGTCTCTTATAAAATCTACTGTTCCTGACTTTTCCCAGATTGCAACTATTTCCCCTTCCAGTTCAGGATGTTCTGCAAGGAGCAGTGCTATCTGCGTTGCTTTCGCATTTTCCTCATACTTTGTTATCAGATACATTCCTACTGTAAAAAATACTGCAAAGATTACATATACGATAAAATACCGTTTTAATTTTTGTTTACCTTTCCGGTCCATATATATCCCAGTCCTCTCACATTCGCTATCTCTTCTGTTCCAAGTTTATTCTTCAGTCTGCTTATATTGACAGTAACCGTATTATCATCGACAAATTGACCGTCTATATCCCATACATGCTCCAGGATACTTTCTTTTGAAACAATCTGTCCTGCATTCTCCCAGAGATACAGCAACAGAGAGAATTCTTTCTTACTTAAAGTAACTGGTTCATCCCCTTTATACACCTGCATCGTTTTCATATGCACCGTAATCTCTCCGGAAGACATAATCTGTGCCTGTACCTTAGAAAGCCGTCTCATCAATGCGTTCACCTTCGACACCAAAGCCATCAGTGAAAATGGTTTGGTAATATAATCATCTGCCCCTGTATCATAACCATTTACAATATCTATTTCCTGATCCAAAGCCGTAAGATAGATAAGATATGTATCTCCACCTGCACGTACCATCCTTCCAAAATCCAGTCCTGTACCATCCGGCAATGTAATATCGCTGATAACAAGAGCATAATCTCCTTTTTGAAATGCTTCTTTTGCTTCCTTTATTGTATAAACCTGACGAACCTCATACCCTTCCCGTGAAAGTAACAGGGCAATTCCCCGATTTAGATTCAAGTCATCCTCCAGTAATAATATTTTCTGCATCAAATACTCCACCTCTATTTGTAATAACCTGTTCTTTTATCATATCAGTCCTATCTTTTGTCTACAATAAAAATAAAATTAACATACATACTTTTCCTTCATATGTTCAAGGATTTCACCGGATACTGCTTCAGAAATCGATCAATCCATTTCTGATTGCTTCTCTGTAACATCCGAAGTCTGGATAAAAGCTGTAGACAACTGCAGCTCTATGTTACTAAAGTCCTATCCATCAATACAGGAGTTATAGAATGCCGTGAAGATACCGTCAAATTCCATTTCAATAATATGTAGGCTGTCCATTGTGTGCTCCAGATAAGTCAGTGTTCCTCTATCCAAATCTATACTCGGCTTTCCTAGTGAGTTTGCTATTACATCTGGATTTGTAATTCCAAACATCTCCTTTATATCCGGCATAAGATAATCCACGATATCCGGCAGCCTTTTCTCATACGCCTGTGCCAGTTCAACTGCATGCTTCTCATAATCGGAATGTATACTGTCACAGACAAATTCAATCCCGTTTATTTCCATCTTATAGTAATCATTATTCTCATCATAGACAAACGCTGTACCCTTACTTTTTTTATTTTTTTCCAAAATCCCCATGATATATCTACACTTTCCCGGTTCTTCCGCCATACACAGTCTAAAAAACTGTAACTTAATGCTTACGTTTGTAAAAAATAACTCCTGCCAAAATCAATAAAATAATTCCAACTACAATCATAAAAATAAAATTATCACCATTTAACTTCCCTGCTATGAAAATAGAAGTCGGGCCATCCGCACCACCAATAACAGAAACGGCTGTGTTTTCTTTCTGCTTCAGTACAATGCCAATGACTGCCAATACAATTCCTAAAATTCCGGCTATGATTCCCAATCGCTTTTTCATTGCTACCACCTCAAATCATTTTTATCTGCTCAATCAAATGTAAATTGTTATGCAAGTATTTCTATGCAAATGAAGCATAGATAACCCATATTTCTGCAAACATTACCAATAAAAGTACACCATCTATCATCCAATTAAACTGAATGTCCGTTAAGAAAGTTTTTGAATGTGTCAGGCAATATTTTACTTTTTCTCGTCCAGTCAAAAAAGTGATAAGCACTTGTAATATAGGAAATAAAAATATTTGTATTTTTCTTCCATAATCATCCGCAATCCCATTTGCAAAATGTACTGGAATAATACTCGGTAAGAAAAATATACTTACAAGAGCAAGCAAAAATCCTATTATACAAATTATCCATGTGAATTTTCTAGTATTGATAAATTTCATAACAATCCTTCTTTCTGCTAAATTCAAGTTTTTCCAATACATAACACGTACTTACATTATACTCCTCACCAATGCAAACCTCAATTTATTCTCCATCCTTTTTCCCGTTATTAAGCTTCGGGCAGTAAAATGCCTTTACTTCCACCCCATCTTCCTCCGACTCAATTTCCACATAATAATCCCGGATAAAGTATCCCGCATTATGCTCCTGAATGGCGTACAGCTCCAATGTCTGAAAATCCACCAGTACCAGATCACGGGGCTTGGGTTTTTGCGTTTCCTCACAGAATACCTCCATGCTTTCCACCAGCTTATCCAGGCATTCCTGACACAGATGGTTCTGTACTTTTTTCACATCGAAGATACTATCTTCCCCGTAATCCACCGATACTTCGGAAATCCCGTAATCCGACATCTGCTCCGTATGGAAAAAGCAGCCGCCTTCTCCTGTCCCGGTATAACCCATATGCCCGTTTCCCTGCGGGCCGGTAAGATTCCCGTCCTCATCATGATTCCGGATATGCATATCCATCACATACCAGTGATTGGTACAGATCACTCCCAGATCGTCAAACTTCCGGAAATAATCCATCATACTCCGTTCATCGCTTCCACACAGCCAGCACTGTTTTGGATCTTTCAGCTTGCTTTCTACTGATTCAGGCACCTTTCTTTCTACCGGGTGATATTCCTGCTCCTGTGTTTTTTCAAGATAACCTGTCAGATCCAGCCGGCTGATTCCCAGTCCGATCAGAATTCCTGACGCACATGCCAATAATCCCACATATCCCTTTTTCATATTATAGTCATCCTTTAAGAATTAGTTTTATAATGCTTTTAGGATTACTATATCAAATCTTGCAATCACTTTCATCATAAATCGCATATTTTTATGTGTTTTATTGCATATACAGCTTTCAAAAAAACTGCCTGCGGCAATTTCGCAGACAGCTTCTATTTCATCATCTCTTCAATTATCACATCCAGCATCCGAAGCACGCTTTCCTGCTTCTTCGGTGTGAGCCTTTCCAGCTTTCCTTCCACTACAGAAGTATGTTCCATTCTGGTAAGAGGAATCACTTCCTTCAGCACTTCATTCGGTTCCGCACCTAATACATTCAACAGCTTTACAAATGTTTCCATCGTAGGTGTTTTCACTTCCCGCTCAATCGCACCCAGATGGTTGGTACTGATATCCACCAGTTCAGCCAGTCTCTCCTGCGTAATTCCTGCCTCTTCCCTGTACCTGCGGATTGCCTTTCCCATTCCTTTCACACGCACACCTCCTCCTTCCAGTATTCACTAACGCTTAAAGCATTAGTCATGTAAATCCAGTATAATTGGTTGCAAATCACGCTTACAGTATCCATAAGGATTGCATTTATAACGCTTTTAGCGTTGGTCACATTTTTGGCACTCCATCGTCTGTAACTGGCACAGTCCTGCGATTGTAGCGGTAATTTACCCATGTTAAAATTGATATTGTCAAAATTATATGCAGAACGAAACGCAGCACTGCCGTATGGGAAGCCTCTCCTGCGGCAAATAAGCTGCGTTTTTTCTGTAAGATAGGAGGATCTTTACAATTTCATACTTTGATTTAGGACGCAGCCTGCATTGACCGGGCTGCGTCCTTTCTTGAGGCAGGAAAACCATAAGCAAAGGCAGGGGAGGTAATTCTCCTGCCGCTCTTATAAAAAGGAGGTACTTTTACGTGAAACACAAACTGAAAAACGCTCCGCCGGACACAAAACGGCATGTCAATTATGGCAGATGCCTGTATGCTGCATTTCTGGCTGTCACAGTCCTCTGCGGATACACACAGCCGGTTTTTGCCGCTACCATCTGGACCAAAGCCAATGAGATCATGAAGGATGTCTATAACCAGATTATCCTCATTTCCACCATTGCTGCAGTCGTAACGGCATCGGTTGCCCTTCTGATGATGAATTTTTCCAAAAGCGGAAAAACCGTGGACGAATCACGTGCATGGCTCAAGCGTATCGTCATTACCTGGGCGATCTTAAACGGGCTTGGCTTTATCATGGCTTACATCACCCCGTTCTTTGCAGGCGGAAAATGGAACGGATAGACGAAAGGAGATGCCACTATGGGAATACTTGACGGAATCGTGGAATGGATTGCCGAACAGGTCATGAACATTCTGGATCTGATCACCACTTCAGTCCTCGGTGCTCTGGGCTGTTCCATGGATACGTTTCTTCGCTACTTTCCTGCTGCCGAGACCATGTATCAGGTCTTTCTGGCACTGGGCATCGGGCTGATCCTCTTAAACTGGGTATGGCAGCTCTTTAAAAATTACTTTATGGGAGCCGGTATCGAAGCGGAAGATCCCATTAAGCTGTCCATCCGTTCCTTCCTCTTTATCTTTCTCACCTTCTATGCGAAAGATATTGTGGATCTGCTCCTGAAGATTTCAGGAACACCGTACAACTGGATTCTGACGGAAGACCTGCCGCCTTTAAAATTTGCGGATTTTAACTCCGTAGTCACAGTCATCCTGGGAGTCTGTGCAAATGGGGCGGTAGCCATCATTGCACTGATTCTGGTACTGATTCTGGCGTGGAACTACATCAAACTGCTCTTTGAAGCGGCAGAACGCTATATTCTTCTGGGGGTACTGGTCTACACAGCCCCGGCAGCTTTTTCCATGGGTGCCAGCCAGTCAACCGGAAATATCTTCAAAAGCTGGTGCCGGATGCTTGGCGGCCAGTTCTTTTTGCTTCTGATGAATGCGTGGTGCCTGCGGCTGTTTACTTCTATGGTCGGCACCTTCCTTGCCAATCCGTTATCCCTATAAGAAAGGAGGACCAAAATGAAACTTAGAAAGAAACTCATACCATTCCTGGTACTAACTGCCTGTCTGGTACTGTTTTGCTCCATGCCGGTCTTTGCAGCGGAGCTTACGGAAGCAGACGTGGAAGCGGCAGTTGCCAGTCAGGGAAAGGAAGCGGTAACCGGAAATGTCTTCGTCTGGTTCCTGTGTGCCATTGCCTTTTTAAAGGTATCCCAGAAAATTGATTCTTTTCTGGCATCGCTTGGCATCAATGTCGGCAATACCGGAGGAAACATGATGGCTGAACTTCTGATTGCAGGACGGAGCCTGACCGGTTCCATGCGTTCCCATGGTGGTGGCGGCTACCACAAAGCCTCTTCTCCCGGAAGTGCGGCTGTCGCAGGAAGCTTCCTATCCGGCGGGCTTGCCGGGGCAGTGGGAAGACAGGTACAAAGAGAAGCGGTCAATTCCGCAACCGGTTATACCGAACACAGCAGTATCGGAAACATGCTCTACCAGTCATCCCTGAACAAAGGCGGAGACTTTGCCAATCAGGTCATCAGCAACATTGCACAGGGAAATTACGGTCAGGTAGGTTCCATCAAGGGAGCAGACGCACAGAAAGCCTTTACTTCCTATATGGGCATCAATCCGGGCGGCGGTTCTTCCTATGATAATGTAGAAATCGGTGGCGGAAGGATCACCGGTACCGAAACCGGAAGCTCCGGAAACCGGGATTTTGCCCTGTACCATGCCGACCAGTATGCAGCTCCTACTCAGGGCTCCTACTCTACGGTACAGTCCGTGGATGGTTCCACCTGGTACAAGCAGTATGCACAGGATACGGTCGAAAAAACACCATATACTTCCGGCAGCGGCAAAGTAGCCTACAATGAATCCATTGTCCAGAAACTGCCGCCAGCCCCACAGCGAAAGGAGCGTATGTAACATGCCAAAAACAGCCTTGATGGGCAGTCCTCTTGCTGTCATCGGTACAGTATTCCGGCACAGGCGCACCCTTGCGAAAACTGGAGCAGCCGTCGGCGGTGTACTGATGCTTCCCATTCTGTTCCTTGTCATGCTTCCGGGACTCGTCTTCGGAGACCTCTCTGAAAATACCGGAGCACTGACCAGCAACACGGTAATCAGTGAAAATATCCGGGCTTCCAATCAGGCAATCGTGGAGGTGCTTCAGGAAAGCCATGATGCACTGCTTGCTAAGATCAATGCGGAAATTGCCAGACTCCCGGAAGGAGATACTGCCTCTATCAGCGATCCTTACGCTTCCAGTATCATCGTAAATGCGAACCAGCTCATCGCACAGTTTTGTGCCAGCCAGGATGACTATAAAAATATAAATATCAGCAAACTCAAAAGCCTGATCCGGGAAAACGAGGACGGGCTTTTTTCTTATGACGTTACTTCAGAAACGGCCACGGTGGAAGTTCCGGCGGAAGAGGAAAATGCACCACCCAGAAAGGTTACTTTTACCCGCCATACCTACACGGTCAGCTATGCCGGAGATGCCTACTTTGCAGATCACGTCTTTCATCTGACCGATAAGCAGAAAAAAACGGCAGACAGTTATGTGGAAAACCTGACCATGTTCTTTGGCGGCTCCGCTTCCGGTCTTGCCATGGCGGTAGGTGTCAGCGATGAGGTGCTGGCTTACCGGGCTACCATCCAGCAGGTCGCACAGAAATACGGCATGGAAGCTTATGTGGAACTCCTCATGGCAGTCATGATGCAGGAAAGCGGCGGGCGTGGAAGCGATCCCATGCAGGCGGCAGAAGGCGGCTTTAATAAGAAATACCCCCATGTCCCCAACGGCATCACCGATCCTGCTTATTCCATCGAATGTGGGATTCAGGAATTAAAGTATGCACTGGATAAAGCAGGATGTACCGGACCTACCGACCTGGACCGCATCAAGCTGGCGCTTCAGGGTTACAATTACGGCTCCGGCTATATCGACTGGGCAATGGAACGTGACGGCGGTTATACCAAAGAAAACGCCATTGCTTATTCGGATATGATGTGTGCCCGTCCGAACTGGCATTATGACCGGTATGGGGACAAGGAATATGTGGAGCATGTTCTCCGGTATTATCAGATTACCAATACCGGCGGAAGCTATCCGGCAAACGGAATGCAGATTCCGCACTATCTCCAGACCGATTACGGGAACATTCCTTATGGCGGCGGCTCCATCGCATCTTCCGGCTGCGGGCCTACCAGCTTTGCCATGATCGCCAGCTACCTGACCGGGAATACCATTACCCCTCCGGATGCGGTGGCATGGTGCGGGAATTCCTATTACAAGCCGGGAGTTGGAACCTACTGGAGCTACTTTCAGGCTGCAGCCAGTCATTTCGGCTGTGGCAGCGTCACACAGACCAGCAATGCCAATACGGTACTTCAGGCACTCTCCGAAGGCTGTCCGGTCATCTCCTCTCAGCGGGCAGGACTTTTCACCAGCGGCGGACACTTCATCGTACTCCGAGGTGTTACGGCAAACGGCAAGGTACTGGTCAATGATCCCAATGACAGTGACGCAAAGAACTATATTAACCGTGAATTTGATATGATGTCGGAAATCCATGCTACGGCAAATGCCTACTGGATCTTCGACAAAAAATAAAGGAGCCATTATGAACAGAACAAAAGTGATTCTTTCCATTTTTCTGATGCTGTTTCTGCTGCTTGCCGGACTGGTTCTCCCCAGTTTCTGGAAAAGCCAGAAAAAAGAAGCTTCCGGAAACAAAGGCAGGGAACCGGCAAAGGAAACAACAGAAACAAATTCTGATACCCCCATGCCGGAATATCTGGATTTTGATGCTTTAAAAGCATTTTTCTCCGACAGCCAGATTGCTTCTCTCAAAGGGCAGTTTCCTGTCTACCTAAAAGAGTATGTCAAAAAAGAACAGACAAGCATCACCTTCCTGCCGGAAAAAACCAGCTACCCTACCGAAACAACCGTCTGCCTGATGTTTTCACTTTCCGATCAGGATACGCTTCCGGTTACCTATCACACCCCGACGGGTGTGTTTTTATTTGGAGAAGACGGGGTACAGGTCTCTGCAGATACGACTGTTTACGAAAAGCAAACCGATGATTCCCTGCCGTCCCTGACTTCGCAGGACATTGAACACCTGCAGGAAGGCGGGTATCCGGATACTTCTGACAGCCCGGAAGCTCCGGACACAGAATCCGGCAGTGCCTCTGTGCCTTCCGAAGATGCGAAAGATACGAAAAAGGAGGTGCAGCCATGACACAGCCAGAAGAAACACCGGTTTCCTTTATCCCTTCCAACTTCATTGAGAAAGGCAAGATCCTAAACGGAACTTTTGACATCCGCAATGCCATAGAAAGCATTGTTCTTTCCCTGGCAATCGGTATCCCTGTTTTCCACCTGCCGCTGTCCCTGACTGCCCGCATCATCATTCTCTGCATGACCGCACTTCCAGCGGCAATGGTAGCCCTGATTGGAATCGGCGGGGAGAGCATCACTGCCTTTTTGATGAATGCCCTGCGTTTTGTAGTGAACCGCAGGGTAATCTGGAGGTCCGACAGTCTTCCGGAAGGAAAGCCACGCAGGAAACCACGTTTCAAAGAGCCAAAGACAAAGAAACACCGGAAAGCAGAAAAAATGGCAGAGCCTTCCAAAGTAATGGCATCGGCTCCCCCACAGTCTGAACCGGACGCACCAGCTCCGCCAAAAAGTAAAAAAAAAGAACACCGGCAGTTTGATACCTCCACCAAGCGGGGCATCAAAAAACAGGCAAAGGAAGATATCCGTTATCTGAAGTGGGAGCAGAAAGAAGCCAGCCGACAGAAAAAAGAGGCGGCGAAACAGATAAAAATACAGAAAAAAACGGAAGCCCGGAGACGAAAGGAGGAAGAAAAACGGGCAGTTTCCGAAAAGCGGGCTGCAAAAAAAGAGCAGAAAAAAAAGGTGGTTTCCAAGGAGGACACCTCATCTGCCACGTCAAAACCCGTTTCCCGGAAAAAGCGAAAGAAAGACCAGACCTTGGAGGATTATCTTCCGGTGGAAAAAATCGCAAACGGAATCGTCTATACCACAGACGGACGGTACGTGAAGATCCTGGAGATTGAACCAATCAACTTTCTGCTTCGAAGTGCCAGGGAACAGCAGGGCATTATCTACAGCTTTATCAGTTACTTAAAGATCAGCCCTGTCAAACTCCAGATCAAGATGATCTCCAAAAAAGCAGACATCAATAAGCATCTGGAGCAGTCCCAGCTGGAGCTGGAGCGGGAAACCGATCCCCACTGTCAGGAACTGCAGCGTGACTACATCCAGTTTGTCCAGAACTTAAGTTCCAGAGAAGCAGTATCCAGACGGTTCTTTCTGATCTTTGAATATGAACCATTCAACGCAAACCGAAAGGAAGAGGAACGGGAAATCCTTGCTGCTCTTGAGACAGCCTCCCAGACCGCCAAAACCTTTCTATACCAGTGCGGGAATGAAGTGGTCTCCCATGACAATGAGGATGAATTTACTACGGATGTTCTCTACACCCTTTTAAACCGTACCCTTTGTACGGAGGTTCCGCTTTCGAACCGGATCAGCACTGTACTGTCCGCCTATACAAAGGAAAATCGCATGGAGGAACTGGATCACATCCGGATCAACGAGTTTCTCGCACCGGAAAGTGTGGATTTCAAGCACTCCCATTATGTGCAGATCAATGGGCTTTACCATTCCTACCTGCTTGTGCCGTCTGACGGCTACAAAAACCGGGTAACTCCCGGATGGCTGTCACTCCTTGTCAATGCCGGGGAAGGGATTGATATTGATTTCTTTCTCCAGAAACAGCCAAAGGACAAGATTCAGCAGCGTCTCGGTCAGCAGATCCGTATCAACCGTTCCAAATTAAAGGATGCGTCCGATACCAACACTGATTATGACGATCTGGATTCTGCCATCCGCTCCGGATATTTTCTGAAGCAGGGACTTGCCAACAACGAAGATTTCTATTACATGAATCTTCTCATCACCATTACTGCTTCCACGTTGGAAGAACTGCAGTGGCGGATTCAGGAAATGAAAAAGCTCCTGATCTCGCAGGATATGAACTTACACTCCTGCTACTTTTTACAGGAGCAGGGATTTTTATCCTCTCTGCCGCTGGCAAATCTGGACAAGAAGCTTTTTAAGCTGTCCAAGCGGAACGTACTGACTTCCGGGGCGGCAAGCTGCTATCCCTTCGTCAGCTACAGTATCTGCGATGATAACGGAATCCTCTTTGGGGTAAACAAGCATAACAATTCCCTGGTCATTGCGGATATCTTTGATTCCAGGCAGTACAAGAACAGCAACATCTGTATCTTAGGCTGTTCGGGAGCAGGAAAGACCTTCACCATGCAGACCATGGCACTAAGGATGCGAAGAAAAGGCATCCAGGTGTTCATCATCGCTCCGCTAAAGGGACACGAATTTTACCGGGCTGCAAGGAATGTCGGCGGAGAATTTATCCAGATCTCTCCTGCCAGTAAGAACTGTATCAACATCATGGAAATCCGGAAGGTAGACAATTCTGTAAATGAACTGCTGGACGGACCGACACTGGATGCCTCCGCACTGGCAGGCAAGATCCAAAGGCTTCACATCTTCTTCAGTCTGCTGATCCCGGATATGTCCCATGAGGAGAAGCAGCTTCTGGATGAAGCCCTAATCAAAACCTATGCCAGAAAAGGGATTACACATAAAAATGAATCCCTGACAGATCCGCAGCATCCGGAGCAGTACAAAAAGATGCCCATTCTGGAGGATGTCTACAATGTCCTGCTGGAAAGCGAGGATACCAAACGTCTGGCTCATATCCTGAACCGCCTGGTTCACGGTTCTGCTTCTTCCTTTAACCAGCAGACCAATGTGGACCTGACCAATAAATATACGGTACTGGATATCTCCGAACTGACCGGTTCCAGCGATCTTTTAACGGTCGGCATGTTCGTTGCCCTGGATTATGTCTGGGATAAAGCGAAGGAAAACCGTACCGAAGAGAAAGCCATCTTTGTCGATGAGGTCTGGCAGCTCATCGGTGCATCCAGCAACCGGCTTGCAGCGGAATTCGTACTGGAGATTGCCAAGATCATCCGTGCTTACTCCGGAGCCGGCATCTTTGCCACACAGGATTTAAACGACTTCTTTGCTCTGGATGACGGGAAGTACGGCAAGGGTATCATCAATAACTGCAAGACCAAGATTATCCTGAACATGGAGGATGAAGAGGCACAGCGGGTGAAGACTATCCTGCATCTATCGGAAACAGAAGTAATGAACATCACCCATTTCCAGCGGGGCAACGGTCTGATCTCAACCAACAACAATAACATCACTGTGGAATTTAAGGCTTCCAATCTGGAAAAGGAGCTGATTACCACAGATCGGCAGGAGCTTCTGGAAATCCTTGCGAAACAGAAGAAACAGGCTGTGTAACTTTTGGCAGCACTGACGCTGCCCTTTTCATTTGAACTTCAAGAAGGAGGAGACTTATGTTACAGACATACAAATCCTATACCAGACGGACGCTGGCTATGCTGCTGGCAGTCCTTGTCGCAGTCGGCGCATTGTTTTCCGGCAGTTTTCCGGTTCATGCAGCCGACGGCACCATCAGCTATAAGGCAGGTGCCAATATCCCTTACGGCAGCTATTTTACCTCCCGCATGAGCTTTGACGGGAGCAATACTGCCTACTGCGTGGAACCACTGAAGAAAACACCTTCCTCTGGTTCCTATTCCTATGACCTTTTAAGCCAGAACTCCCCGCTCAGAAAAGCGCTCTACTACTTAAACGGCGGTTACGGCTACGATAAAGTCGTCAAGGATAAATATTTCAGTGGCTGGAGTGATGATAACAGCTATGTCATCGGACATCTGGTTGTCGCTTACATCTATGCCGGTAATTCCGCTGACACCGGAGCTTTCCATGGCGCCCCGCAGTCCTATATTGATAAAGCACTGGAAGTAGCCAGTGCCATTCAAGGACTTCCGAACCCGCCGGAAGGCTTCCGGGCATTCATCGTTCCGGGACAGGGCAGCCAGACCATTGCCGGAAGCTGGTATCAGGTTCCAAACGGCTGGATCGAACTGAAAAAATCTTCTGCCAACGGAAGCGTATCGGACGGGAATCCGAATTACAGCTTAAAGGGTGCTGTGTATGGGATCTATCAGGGTGAGAAGCTCATCCAGAAACTGACCACTGATGAAAACGGGTATGCCAGATCCGGCGAACTGGAGGAAGGCGATTATACCATAAAAGAGCTCTCTGCTTCCAAAGGCTACATTGTAGACACCAAAGCTCACAAAGTCACCGTAAAAGCAGAACAGACTTCTGCTGCAAACGTAACAGATATTCCGCAGAATAATCCCATGAATCTGGTGCTTGAAAAGCTGGATGCCGAAACAAAGAAAGCCTCCCCACAGGGAGCAGCTTCCCTTGCAAACGCAGAATTTACAGTCAAGTTCTATACCGAGCAGTCTGACAGTGATCCTGCGGAAGCTGGAAAGAAACCGGCACGTACCTGGGTATTAAAAACAGATGTTTCCGGAAAGATGCATTTTACCAAAGATTCCTTTGTAAGCGGCGATGCCTTTTACTATACCAGTGATGGCAAGACCGTCTGTCTTCCGCTCGGTACCATAACGGTACAGGAAAGCAAAGCCCCTGCCGGATACCAGCTCAATCCAACTGTCTTCGTACAGAAAATTACAGGTGACGGTAAGCAGGAAATGGTTTCGGTATACCAGTCTTCTACCATAGAAGAATCTGTCATCCGTGGCGGAGTGAAGATCCAGAAACGTGACAGCGAGACCGGAGAAGCAAAACCGCAGGGTTCTGCCACTTTGGAAGGTACTGTCTTTGCGATCACTACGTTAAATGAAAATCCGGTATTAGTAGACGGAACATCCTACACGAAAGATCAGGTTGTCCTTACACTTACTGCCGATAAATCCGGTTCTGCTGCAACTGCAAAAGATGCTCTCCCATTCGGACATTACCGTGTGGATGAAACAACTGCACCTTCCGGTTATCTGAACAGCGGAAAGATCTCTGTAGAATTTGACATCACAGAACAGGGAAAAATCGTGGAACTGACTGCAAAAGACAATTCCATCTCCAATCAGGTCATCCGCGGGGATCTGGAATTTGTCAAGATTGCTGACGGCAGCCAGAACCGTCTGGCAAATGTGCCATTTAAGATCACTTCCAAAACAACAGGCGAAAGCCATGTGATTGTGACAGATGCCAACGGTTATGCCAGCACTTCCTCCAAATGGAACAAACATACCGCAAATACCAACCGGGGTGAGTCTTCGGAAGACGGCATCTGGTTCGGCACCTCCAAACCGGATGATTCCAAAGGCGCTCTCATTTACGATACTTACACTCTGGCGGAACAGCGTTGTGATTCCAACAAAGGCATGGATCTTTTAACCTTTGAAGTCAAGGTTTATAAGGATTCTGTTCTGATACAGGTTGGAACTCTGACCGATGATGCCATTGAGATCGGCACGACTGCTCTGGATGCCGAGACCGGTACACACATGAGCCAGCCGGCAAAAGAAGTGACCATTGAAGACGTTGTGGAATACGAAGGACTGAAAAAGGGCCAGAAATACAAACTGACTGGAACCTTAATGGATAAAAAAACCGGGGAACCAATCCTTGTGGATGAAAAACCGGTGATTTCTGAAACTGAATTTACTGCAAAGAAATCCTCCGGCTCCGTCAAAGTAACCTTTACCTTTGATGCAACTTCCTTAAAGGGAAAAACAACCGTTGTCTTCGAGGAATTATATCAGGATGAGATGCAGCTTGCAGTCCATACCGACATCAACGATGAAGACCAGACCATCTATTTCCCGGAAATCAAGACTACTGCGAAAGATGCGGACACGAACTCCAATATTTCCTGTGCAAAGGAAGAAATCACGCTGGTGGATACGGTTTCCTTTAAGGGGCTGGTTCCTAACCAGAAATATGAAGTGACTGGAACTCTGATAGATAAAGAAACAAAGAAACCAGTCGAAGCAGACGGAAAACCGGTGACAGCAAAAGCATCCTTCAAGCCAAAAGAATCCGCTGGTACGGTAGATGTTACCTTTACCTTTGATGCCAGCTCCTTAAAAGGGAAAACAGTAGTTGTCTTTGAATCCCTGGCTTACAAAGACAAGGAAGTTGCCGTACACACAGACATTGCGGATGAAGGACAGACTATTTACTTCCCGGAAATCAAAACCACTGCAACAGATGCTGCTTCCGGCACACACTATGCAAAACCGGAAAAAGAACTGACGCTTACAGACCTTGTGGAATACAAAAACCTGATCCCAGGCAAAGAGTACAAGCTGACAGGAACACTCATGGATGCGGAAACCGAAAAACCTTTCGATGTGGATGGCAAAGCTGTGACTGCAGAAACAAGTTTCACTCCGGAAGAAGCTAACGGCAGCGTAGAGCTTTCCTTTACCTTTGATGCCTCTGCACTTTCCGGAAAAACGCTCGTGGCATTTGAAACAATGACTTTTGAAGATCACGAAGTAGCGGTACATGCGGACATCAAAGATGCCAACCAGACCATCTACTTCCCGGAAATCAAAACCACAGCCAAAGACGGCAGTGACGGGGATCAGGATGTCTCTGCTTCCAAGGAAGCGACTATCGTAGATACGGTCACTTATCATGGTCTGATGCCTGGATCTGAGTACAAAGTCATCGGAACCCTGATGAATAAGGAAACCGGAGAGGCTTTGTTAAAAGACGGAAAACCAGTTACCGCTCAGGCAGAATTTAAAGCAGAAAAAGCTGGCGGCTCTGTGGAAGTTACCTTTACCTTCGACGCTTCTGCTCTTGCCGGACAGGATGTGGTTGTCTTTGAAAAGCTCTACTATACAGACGGAAAAACCGAGCATGAGATTGCTTCCCATGAGGATCTGAAGGATGAAGGTCAGACCGTACACATGACGGAGCTTTCGAAAGAACCGGAGACGCCTCCGGTAGCTCCGCCTGTAAAGACCGGCGATGAGACGCCGCTTCTCCTGTATGCCGGAATCGCCATAGCTGCACTTGCAGGTGCAAGTGTCCTGGGCATCGTTTACTTCAAACGCAAAAAGAAACATCAGTAACTCATAACGAAGACTCCTGCAGGCAGCTCCCACATGGAACTGCCTGCTTCTTTAGTAGGTGATGAATATGAAACACCCCCACTGCAAGACAGATGCCAAGCACATCCGTCATTTTCTGAACCTCTGTGAAGGGAACTGGCACTCCTGTATCTACGTCTGGTGCCGCACTTGTAACGCACAGGAAAGCTGTGAGAACTCTGGCTTTTTATTCCATCCGGATGAAACGGGAAGCCCCTGCATCCTCCCTCTTTCAGATGCAGCGCTTTTGTTTCCCCGGATACCGGAGCCAACCGAATGTACCGGAAGCATGAGCATTGCTGCTTTTACAGAGCTTTATCTGCCCTATCTGGCCGCTCAGAAGCTGCCTTTAAAGCCATGTCCCATTCCGGCACTGCTCCGGCTTCAGGAGAACCAGCAATATGACTGGTAACAAAAAGTTGCACTTTCAGGCTCTTATACGTACAGGATATGTAAAGAAAGGAGGCACTGCCTATGTTAAACGTAATTTCAATCATCCAATGTATCGATCAGGTCTTTACGAACCTGATATTTATTCCCATGATTTTTGTCCTGTATGTGAAATTCCGTCCGAAAAAGCCATGGACCAGAAGGCGCAGGAACACTTACCTGCTCTGTCTGGTACTGATCAGCTTATTCCTGCTACGGATTTTCTGTGAGAAGTTCATCTTTACACCGGTTAATTATCCACGTTTCACAGACAGCGGCTTATTCCCGCTCATCCGAGCAATTTTCTATCCCGGCATCTGAAAAATGGGGATTCGTGCCATTTAGTCCGAATCTGGGATCAGTATCCGCTTGCGTCCTATGGGAATTCATCACCTGCTTACTTACAATATAAGTATACAGTACGTACTGGTTATTCACGTACACGTTACGTATCGTGTATGTACAAGCGAGGTGAAAACAGATGAAGAAACCAAAAATCATCCGCTGCCCTTACTGCGGCGGAACAGCAATATTAAGAGATGCATCCTTTGTATATGGAACGCATTCTCATGGCGGACAGGTTTATGTCTGCTCCCACTATCCATCCTGCAATTCCTATGTCGGGGTACATCCGGGAACCAAGATACCAAAAGGAACGCTCGCCAACCGGGAGCTTCGTCAAAAGCGGATTCAGGCACATCGAATTTTCGATCAGATCTGGCAACAGGGCATCCTTTCCAAACCGGAAGCATATCGCTGGGTGGCAGATAAGTTCTGTCTGACAGATAAGCAGGCTCACATCGGACAGTTCAGCAACTATATGTGCGACCAGCTCATTCGGGAATCCGCAGATGTTTTAAAGAACAACCATATTCCCTTCCGCCTCCGGGCAGCCAGCTGAAAGGCGGTGATTGATGATGACCTTACCACTAAATAAAAAGCAAAAACAACTGGTGGAAAAATCCATGGATCTGGTTCCGATCATGATTCGTTCCATGACCCGCACCGCTGCCTATGTAACTGAGGAAGAACAACAGGAATTATGTCAGATTGGATATCTGGCTTTGTGCCGGTCGGCTGTCGGATTTGAGGAAGGAAGATCATTCCAGCCTTATGCCAAAACTATCATCCGTCATGCCATCTTTGACTACTGGCGGAAAATTGCCCGTGACCGCTCCATGCTCTGTTCTCTGGACGAAGCATCATCTGAAGATGAACATCTCCATTATCGTGATTTGTTTTCCTACGAGGATACACAAACAACTCACCCGGAAAAGGACACAAACCAGACCTTGCTTCTTGAGCATTTAACCCAGCTTGGCACCGGACAGTCCTCAACTATTCAGAAGGGAATTGTAGCCCTCTATCTGCAACAGCAGGGATATACCAGCTTTGACTTGGCAAAACACTACCAAGTACCAGCCAATCGTGTACGGGCATGGCAGAGCAAAGCACGGAAACTATTACAGCAGGATGATGCACTCTATGCACTTCTGACTTAACCTTGAAGGAGGGAACTTTTATGCTGACACTTTATACTGCTGTCGGAACCTTAAAATTTCAAAAAACGACAGGCGGAAAATCCATTCCTCTTGTAATCAACGATGGACAAGAATATGGACTATCGGATGACGAGCTGCTGCTCTGGAGCTGTCTTGCCTTCCAGATTCTGACGCTCCATGAACTCCAGGATGCCTATACCCTGCGCCAGATACAGAAAGAAGGTCCGAAAGGCTTATCCTTCCAACACTATCTGAACCGACTTTCCTTACGCGGTCTGGTTGTAAGCGGAATTGGACTGACAGGGGTGGATGCCTTATATCGCCTTCTCGGCAGTCTGACCATTATTCCCTTGAAGGATACCTTTCCCATCCGGCTCTTTGGCTGCGTTCAGCTTTATCTGGAAGGAACTATTGGTGCAAAAGAGTTTGGCAGATATTTAAAGAAGAAACCCTCTTCACCGATGGAAGATACCATTCTGAAGCTGGCTGATAAGGTATCCCTCACGACCGCTGAGCTTGTCACAAGTATGGAGCAGGAAAAAGTAATCCACAACGAATCGGATATTATGGATGAGTTATACACAGAACCGGAGACAACTTACCAAACACTTGTGGATGATGTCCAGATTCACCATACCCAGTATCCAGTGCTGCAGGCTATTGCTAATTTGTACCTGAATAAACAAATCACATTTCATACATGTTAAAGGAAGGAACCTTATGCCAAAACCATTTTTCACAAAGCTGGTTGCCATCAGTGCAATCGGCTTTTTCTGTGTACTTTTTGGGTGCATCTTCGGGATCGCCACCCATGACCGGCTCTTTATCCTCATGAGCCTCCTCATCGGAATCTGCAGCATCTTGCGTGCACTCAGTTTCTACCACCTGATCCATACACATGCTTATCTGTCACTGGACGTAAGCTGCACGAAACGGGAACAGACACTCTTCGGGAAAAACCAGCAATATTGGTTTGCCAGTGATAACGGAAAGGAATACGCCTTCTCACTGGAAAAGAATATCAAACTCCTAGAGGGACATCGGTATCGGCTGTACTTCCGGAAACCACAGCAGGGAACAGGGCAATCGATGCCATGTGCCGGAGATATTCTCGGATATGAAGAACTCACCGATCAACTGCCGGAACTTCCGGATACATCCGTTTAGATAGAAAATGAGCCGCCCGTACTGTGGTATGCTACCCTCATATAGGACAATGAAATATAAAAGTCCTATATGGGGGTATTTTCATGTTCAGAAAGAGTAAGATAGAACCAGTAGAAAAAGTAAAAATAGTCGAACGCTACCTTGCAGGAG